>JACQBW010000012.1 GCA_016194305.1 Nitrospirota bacterium
GAATATTCCTTTCAAGAATTTTTGTTCTTCCTTGTTTTCAAAACTTGCCGCCTGAAGATGCGAGCTGTTGAGATAGAGCACATCCTTCACTTTGTCGACGATCAGTCCCATCAAGGTACTCTTAAATTTAATAATCAGAATATGATCGGGGGACCCGGATTCGCTCTGGGTCAATTCAAGCAGATTTCTCAAATCAATAATCGGAATGACCACATCTCTCAAATCAATGACCCCCTTAAAGGGTTTTTTTAACTGAGGCACTTCCATCGGAGGCTTGAAATAGATAATTTCAACTATCCCGGAAAGGGGAAGTGAAAAATTCTTGTCTTGAATCCTGAAATGCAGAACCTTGAAATCAGATTCCATCGATTACCTCGTTTGTGCGACTTTGACTTTGCTGATCTCTTCGTTGAAAAAATCAGCCTGTTTAATAAGCTGTTTCACCGTATCCGTCATTTCACTTGCCAACTGATTATCTCGAAGGATAAGTTTCTGAATTTCTGATAGAGCCGCTCCAACGGACTCCTCGCTTGCTCTCTGCTGATCGATCCCCCGGACGATCTCCTGAACCTGCGTGTTCACATGATCTGCTTCCTCGGTTATTAAACGCGTCCCCTGAAGCTGTTCATTCGTAGACGACTTCAATTTATTAGAAATGTCCCGCATCTTTACCGAAGCGCTCATAATCTGCTCGCCCCCTTTGGACTGTTCCTGCGTGGCCCGGACAATTTCCTTCGACATCGAAGTAATTTTCTCAACGGAGTCTTTAATCCGGTGAATGCCACTCACTTGATCCGCGGTTGCTTCCATAATGGTTCTGGCAAGATCTGCCGAATTTTTAGAACTCTCAAGGATTTTTCCGACAGCATCTCCCGCTGCCAGAGACAGCCGCATTCCTTCTTCCACGCTTTCGTAACCCGCATTGATCGATAAAACGGCATCCTTGGTTTCCGATTGAACGTCATTGATCAATCGGGATATTTCATTTGTGGAGGAGGCGGTTCGATCTGCCAGCTTCTTAATTTCATCCGCTACGACTGCAAAGCCCTTTCCCTGTTCTCCCGCCTGAGCGGCCAAAATTGCGGCATTTAAAGCCAAAAGATTTGTCTGTTTTGTCACTTCGCTGATCACGGTCAGAATATTTCCGATATCTTCGGAACTTTTTCCAAGTCGATGAATGACATGTGAGGATTTTTCAACCGTGGCTTTAATTTTCTTCATGCCGTCAATCGTCTTGACAATCGCCCGAACACCAAGATCATGAGCATCTAAACTGACCTGTTCGGATATTTGCGCAGCCTCTTTGGCTGTTTCTTCCACTTTCCTTACCGAGGCGTCAATTTGATTGACCGAGTCCACAGCCTGATGTGCGGTTCGAGAAAGATGATCGACATTTTCACTGACTTCTTTGATGGCCGACGTCATTTCAATCAGCGACGAAGAAGTGGTATCCACCGCAGACGAAAGAATTCCGGCCTGGGTCGAGATTTCCCCTATCGACGCTCCCATTTCCACAATCGAAGATGAAGTCGCCTCCGAAGCGGTGAGAAGAACCTTAACCCCCGCCGAGATAGAGTTCCAGGTCACAAGTGCCTGTCGATTGGTATCGGCTGTCTTTTCGGCAAAACTGTTCTGATTTGATGCGCTTTCATTGACTTTTTCGGCAGAACTCTGAATCTGATAAGAAGCCGAAACCACCTCCTGAGACATCGATTGAAAGTTTCCGATCATCTTGTTAAAGTTTTCGCTGATCTGATTTAGTCCTCTTCCTAACATATTCCATTCTTCTCTGGTTTCCTCTTTTACTCTCTGGCTGTAATCATTTTCGGCAATCAGAAGAGTCAATCGGGTCATTTCTTTCAAAGGCTTAGACACTTTTCTTAAAAAGAACCAGAAAACTGAAACTGCAAAGAGAATAAAAATGAAGAGCATTCCCAAATGAACCGATAAGATTCCGGCTATTTTCTGTTCAGCGGATCCGGAAAATTCGTTTAGTTTCGTCTCAATCATCGACTTTGAAATCAGGTACGAGAGAATTCCGAAAATCAGGAAGAGCCCCGTCAATTGAAACAGCAGCCGACCTACCCACTTTGAATTTGAATTGAGTTTTTCAGCCAAGGTCCTTTTCCCTCTATTCTAAGTTGTCCGGATGACATTCATTTCATTTTGAATGACATCCACGATCCGTTCGATAAAAAGAAGAATAATCAATCTGTTTTTGAAAGTCGCAATCCCCCTGATCATTTCCTGTCCCATTTGATTTAGAAGCGGCGGAGGAGGTTTAATCTCTTCATCTGTTATCTTGATCACATCAGTCACGCCGTCGACCATCAGGCCAAAGTAACCCTGTTCAATCTGAATAATAATAATTCTTCTTAACTTTTCATGTTCATCCTGCACTTTCATCTCTAACTCGGACAGTTTCAGATTCGCCAGCTTGTTAGCCAGCTTAAATACTGGAATAATCACACCCCTTAAAGAGATAATACCAAGCAAAATAGGAGAACTGCCGGGAATCACCGTCATATCGGTTACCCGGATAATTTCTTTGATCTGGCTGACGGGAATGGCATATTCTTCCAGGTTCATTGAAAAACCCAAGAGCTCCATCTTCTCGTCAACGACAAGAGAAGTTTCCGCTCCTTCCTTTTCAGCAGGCTGTTTGGAGGCTGATTCACTTTGAGCCTGAACTCCGGGTTCGGAAGCCGCTAACGTTTCGGTATCAGGCGCCGACTTGCTTTCCAGACCCGGTGACAGGACGGGAGGATTCGTTTCAGCCGGGACTGCGATCGTCTCCGGAAGGACATCTAAAACAGCGGTTTGAGTATCCTCTTTTTGAAAGACGGATTTCGATCTGACCGGCGTGCGAACAACGGTTCTTTTCTTTCCGCGAACTAAACGTTTCTCTTTTTTAACCATGGACGGCCTTCTTTTTTAGAACTTCTTCAATCAGCATAGCCACATCCAGAACCAAAATCGTTTTCCGATTTCCCAATTCGCAGGCGCCTGCGATGCCGGGCAATGTCCCGAGAATGTTTCCGAGTGATTTGATCACAATTTCCTGTTGTCCTATCACGTCATCCACAATGAGTCCAATTCGTTTTTCGGCGGAACCCACCACGATGACGTAAATGGAATCCTCCCGACGAATGGATAAGCTTTTTTGATAAAGTTCCTCGAGACGAACCAGGGGGAGCGTCTGATCTCGCAATTGAATGACATCTCGCTGGTCTATCGATTTCACATCCGATTTGGCCACAATGAGACTTTCGGACACAGAATTGAGCGGTATGGCATAAGTTTCCTGTCCAATTTCAACAATGAGCGCACGAATAATAATCAGGGTTATGGGAAGAGTAATCGAAAATTTGGAACCGCGTCCCGGATCGGTCTCGACATTCACCATCCCGGACAGCTTTGCAATATTTTTTGCGACGACATCCAGCCCGACTCCTCTTCCCGATAGATCGGTTACCGCCTTGCTGGTGCTAAACCCTGGAAGAAATATAAAATTGATCAAATCTTTCGGAGAATATTCCTTTTTCGGATCGGCCAGGTTTTTTTCAATCGCTTTTTGATAAACCGCCTGAAGTTCGATTCCCTGGCCGTCGTCCTCCACTTCAATCAGAACGTTGTTCCCTTTTTGGGTTGCTCTCAAATTGAGATTCCCGCTCTCGGTCTTCCCGGCGGCCAACCTTTCCTCTTTCGATTCCAATCCGTGGTCAATCGCGTTCCGAATCAAATGCATCAACGGATCGGCAATCGCCTCAATCATCGATTTGTCGAGAGACGTCTCCTCACCCGATATATGAACGTTGACGGGTTTATCCAGTTCTCTGGAAATCTTTCTAACCATTCGGACAAGCCGGTCGAAAATCTGACCCACGGGCGTCATCCTGACCTGTACGAGATTATCCTGCAATTCGCTTATCTTCCGGCTGATGCTTTCTAGCGCTTTTTGAAAGTCGAGGTTTAAATCGGAATAACTGTTCTTTTCCATCAAAGATCTGCCCAGCTGTTGAATCACGGATTTATTGAGAACCAATTCTCCGACAATATTCATCAAGGCGTCCAACTTGGTGATATCGACCCTTACGGTTTGAGTGACACTTTTAACCGTCTCCGAATTCTCATCCTGGGACGCACCTCCGAAAGAGGCGGCATTGGCAGGTCCCGAGTCTGAAGCCGTTCGGGTTGGAAGGCCTCCTATTCTGGAAAACTCGATCTTTTCGCCGACCCATTCGACCTCGAGTTGAGGAAGATTCTCCTTGGAAGCGACAATGATTTTAAACATGATTCCGGCGTCGGGCGAAAGTCCGGTCACGGGAAGGGAGGTGATGACCTCTCCGTACGGTTTTATTTGATCCAGTGTCTTGACCAATTCAAGATCAAATGTTTCAAGCTTGTAATGAACTCGCATTTCATAGATTCCAAGCCCTTTCTTCTGATTGTCCTGCAGGCGAAAAGTTTCATATTCCGTAAATGTCTTGAGGATATCCGGCGAAATCCCTCCTCTGAGGGGATCTTTTCCGCCTGAATCCGTTTTATTCAACAGACGATCATCAATCCTTTGAATCATCGGTTGCGGATCAATCGTCTTTTTCCCGGGAGAACTGTAATTTTGAAGCATATTTCTCAACATGTCCGAAGCCTCGGTCAACAGGTCGAAAAGGGAGTCATCAAACTCCAGTTTTCCGAGTCTCAATTTGTCCAAAAGATCTTCCATCCGGTGTGACAGATTAGAAACCGGGATAAGACCGACCATCCCGGCAGTTCCTTTGAGCGTATGAATGGCTCTGAAAAGGGAATGAATCGTGTTAGGCGAAATACCTGACTCGCTCCTTTTTTCTGCATCCATAGAAAAAAGACTCTGATCGACGGTTTCTATGATCTCTTCCGCCTCGATCATGAAATCCTTGAGAAGCATATCCTGTTTTTTTGTTGCCATTAATTCATGACCTTATGAATGACTTTTTTCAGATTGTCAGGATGAAAAGGCTTGGTGACATATTCAGACGCACCAAGAGCCAGTCCTTTTTGAATCTCCTTTTCGCCCTGTTCGGTGGAGACAATAATCATTGGAATCGCCTTGTATCGTGGGTTTTCTTTCACAAATTTAACCACTTCCAGGCCGTTGATATTGGGCATGTTGATGTCTGTAATGATGAGATCAAACGATTGCGTCGGAAGGGCTTTAAGCGCCTCGATTCCGTTTTTGACCTCCACTGCCTCAAATCCCAATATGTCTTCAACTGTGGTCACAATCAAAGACCTCATCGTTGATGAATCCTCTACCACCAATACTTTTTTACCCATATTTTTGTTCCTCTTTTGTCATGACATATAAAAAATAACCGACATTAAACAAATTGTCCAATCTCCATTTTCTATTTTCCCTTTTTTTCGAGCATCATTTTTCCAAACGCGTATCCTGCAATTTTCAGAAAAGTCTCCAATCCCTCGACTTCTCCAATCTCTCGGGTCATCGGGAGATTGTCTCCGTACAGAAAAGCAATCACCCGCCCTTCATTCATGATCGGACCGACAAACACTTCACCCGGCCATTCTCCACCAAGATGATTGACAACTTCCGAATGCCATTTTAGTTTTTCAAGGGGGCCTTTGAAATTCGTTTTCTGCTGAAATACCGTCTTAAAAACAGACTCTTCGGCCAACGGAATTCTAATTTTCCGGATCTCTTCATCCGGAGACTTTCCCGCCAAAACAATGCCGCACTGACCCCATCCCCAGACTTCCTCTTTCTTGACCAGAAAGACCAGTCCACGGTTTAACAATTCGCTCGCAAATCGAAGGATGAGAAGAATGACTTCGCCTCCTGATGACGGGGAAGAAAGCTCATCGATCATGGTATTGAGAAGCTGGAGGTCTTTTCGGAGTCCCTCTCCTTCTGGCCGGGCCGTTTTTTCAATTGAGGTCTCTCTTTGAATTTCATCCTGAAAAGTGGGTGTCCGGACGGGCGATGGTTCCAGGATATCCCTAACTGAAGTTTCTTCTTCCTGTTCCTCTTCTACTTCCCCTTTTCCTTCTTCATCAGACATTCTCGCTCCTTCCAGAAGAAGGTATTCCGCGCTCATGCCATTTGAAAGAATAATCGAATCGTCTCCCGGCGCTCCCAGTTCGAAATGAAAGAATCCCTTTCTCCAGCTGAGGAGTTCACGTACAACCGCAGTCATATGTGAGCGAAGTTCTTTCTCCAGAATCTCTTTATCCACGCCGATTTCATGCAATATGGTCCCAATCGGCTTTTCGACACTCTGTTGCTTCTGGAGGCCGACAGCCTGGGTCAACACTTCCTGTGAAATAATCCCTTTCTTTGCAAGCGAAAGGCCAAAGGGGCCTACCGAAGGTGCGCTACCAAAAATAATCTGTCCCCGGCTGAAAATGACATATCCACTATCCTGCTGGCGACGAATGGAAAGTTCGCCAGATCGTTTGCTTAAACTCAAAATTTGAATGATGTCGGCAAGGCCGAGATCTTCGAGTTGGCCTTCAAGACTCATAACACTCCATTGAGCGCGTTGGAGGAAAAACGCCTAAGGCACCTTTTGACCAACCGGATACTGCATTTTGACCATGAGTTGATCGGATATCACCGTGAGAAGGCAGAAAAAACGTATAAATAAGCAGACTCCCTACAAACCTGATAAGAATATAACGATTTAATTATATCAGATAAATAAGGTTTGTCATTTCAGGCGGGAGTGAAGTTGTTTCACCAAACCGGGGCTCTTCCTGAAATCCGATTGGTAGAGATCTCAATAGGTAATACGGGTTGAAACAGACTTCGGGGAATATACCGCCGTCGGCTTCGACCGACTATTCCCCCATTGTGGATTAGATTATTTTAAACGAGTACTCTTCAATGATGGGATTAGCCAGAAGTTTATCGCACATCTCCTGAATCTGGGCGGAGCTCAATTTCGGCTGGGTCGCGTTAACTTCGATCTGTATCAATTTACCTATCCTTACGCCGGTCAGACCGGAAAAACCGAGATTTTCAAGTGCGTGATGGACCGCTTTTCCCTGCGGATCGAGAATTTCCTTTTTCGGCATCACCTTTATTTCTATTTTCATTTGTCCGGTCCCTATATTAATACAATCACTTCAAAAGGTTTCTAAGATTTGTTCACAGGCCCCTCAAACAGGACCCGATGCAAGGCCGCAGAATCGAGGCGACGGAGGCGTATGAGGTTTATAGGTTGACGAAGCCGAAATTCGAGAACACAGCAAATGGTCTTTTTCAGGAGCCTTTCAATCGGCGGTGACTCGGCGGAAGACTTCCTGATACGCCTCTTCGACCTTCCCCATATCTCTCCGGAACCGGTCTTTGTCAAGTTTTTCCAATGACACTTTGTCCCAGATGCGGCAAGTATCAGGGCAAATTTCATCACCCAGAACGATATTCCCTTTATAAACACCAAACTCCAGCTTAAAATCAACCAAAATAAGCCCGCGAGAATCAAAAAACCGGATCAATACCTGGTTGATTTGCACGGCCAATTGATCGATCTTCTTCAGCTCTTCCGGCGTTGCCAGATGCAGCAGGGCGACATGCTGATTATTGATAAAAGGATCTCCCAACGCATCATTTTTCAAATAATATTCCACTACCGGAAATGCCAAATTCGTCCCTTCCTCGATCCCCAAACGTTTCGACATACTCCCTGCTGCAACGTTCCGGACAACCACCTCGATGGGAATGATTTTGATCCGGCGGGTCACCACTTCCCGATCGTTCAATCGTTTCACAAAATGGGTCGGAACTCCCTCTTTTTCAAGGAGCAGAAAGAGCTTCTCACTGATCTGGTTATTAAAGACCCCCTTGTTGAGAATGGTCCCTTTCTTCTGTGCATTAAATGCAGTCGCGTCGTCTTTAAAGTACTGAATGATGAGGTCCGGATCCTCTGTTAAGTAAAGCTTTTTAGCTTTCCCTTCATATATCATCTCTTTTTTGATCATGGCGGCGTTCCTATTTTTTTAAATGGCATGCTGGTTCTTTCCAGGACTGTATCGATCCCTCCCCCTGAAGCTGACGAAGAACGGGCCGGGGGCGATAATATCAATCGTTGAGAAAGTTCAACTTTTTCATCGCTAAATCTCTTAGAAATTTCGGTATTCACGCCATCGACAGCACGTTCAAGCTGATCGGCTTCGACAAAGAATCTCAGAGTCAGCGATAAGCCCAACTTCCCCATTCCTGAAAAGAGGACATCAGGAGGCGGCTCCTTGATGACCCATTGAACCCTGTTAGCCGAAGCGGTCAGAATGCCTCTCGCCTTTTCGACATCCGTTCCCAAAGCCAGATCGATTCGGATCTGATGCCGCATTTTGGAGTCGGGCTGGGACATATTGACTAACTGCATATTCACCAGCTCTGTATTCGGAATAATGATAACGTTATTTTCCTGATCCTTGAGCCGGACGCTTCTCAATCCAATGGAAATTACATTTCCGATTTTTCCGCTCGCCAGTTTTATTCGGTCATTCAGCTTGAATGGACGGTCTATCATAATTATGAAACCGGAAATCATATTGGCCAAGGTGTCTTTCGCTGCCAGCCCGATTGCCAGAGAACCAAGCCCCATCGCGGCTATCACGGAGCCAAAGCTGTAGTTAAAATGTCCCATGATCACCGCAATCCCGATCAAAGTTACAAAGATTTTGACCGTGACATCGATTAACGGTAGAAATTTCTCGTCTAGCGGAATGTGAGCGCGGAAGGCGATCTCTTCAGTATACCAGTTGATCGTCATATTCATCAGATCATACCCGATTTTAACGGAGAACAAAGTACCGAGGATAAAAAAAATCGAGTCGACGATGTAAAGAATATGATCCCGGACTCCCAACCGATGAAACGCAACGTAGGCTCCGAACAGGATCACAAGGGCAATAAACGGGGTTCTTATTTTATCTATTGAACGGGGCTCAATATATCGGGAAAAAATTTTCCTCACTAAATAGAAAATGCCGTAGCCCGCAATCCCCATCAGCAGGATCACACCTATCGACATCAGGAAATCTTTGATCAAGTTTTCTATCGGGGGCATCATTCTTTGTCAAACACTCTTTTGAAGATTTCATCCATATGCCGTACATAGTATTTCGGATCAAAGCAGGATTTCAGATCTTTAAGCGAAATATAAGAAAGAATCGAACTGTCATTCAAGAGGAGCTCTTCAAATGAACGTCCGTTTTGCCATGATTCCATCGCCAGTTTCTGCACGATTTCATAGGCTTCCTTTCTCTGTTCCCCTTTTTTGGCCAGTTCCAGGAGGATCCGCTGGGAATAAATAATCCCATGCGTTAAATTCAGATTTTCTTTCATTTTCTCGGGAAACACCGAAAGATTTTCAACTATTTTCGTGAACCGGTTCAATATGTAATTCATCAGAATAGTCGTGTCGGGGAAAATCACTCTTTCCACTGACGAGTGGCTGATATCTCTTTCATGCCAGAGGGGAATATTTTCCAGAGAAGCCATCGCGTTGGAACGGATAAGTCGGGCCAGACCGGAAATATTTTCAGATCCGATCGGGTTCCGTTTGTGGGGCATGGATGAAGAACCTTTCTGACCTTCCGAAAAAAACTCTTCGGCCTCACGAACTTCCGTTCTCTGAAGATGTCGTATCTCCAGAGAAAATTTTTCAAGCGAGCTGGCCAATATGGCCAGCGTTGTAAGTAATTGAGCGTGCCTGTCCCGTTGTATAATTTGATTGGAAATCGGATCAGGAATGAGACCTAATTTTTCGCATACATATTTTTCAACAAAGGGGTCGACATGGGCAAAAGTTCCCATTGAACCGGATATTTTGCCGACACGGATCACTTCCTTCGCCTCTTCCAACCGGTCTTTACTTCTTTTCAACTCTTCGTGCCAGAGCGCCAGCTTGAATCCAAAGGTAATCGGTTCCCCATGAACCCCGTGAGATCGGCCAATCATCTGCGTATGTTTAAACTGGAGGGCCTTTTTTTTAACTGCGGCCATTAAACCTGTCAAATCTTCGAGAAGGATCCCACAAGCCCGGTTTAAGAGAATCGCCTGGCCGGTGTCCACGACGTCTGAAGAGGTCATCCCGAGATGGAGAAAGCGGGAGGAGGGACCGATCTTTTCAGAAATCGCGGTAATAAAAGCGATGACATCATGTTTGACCACCTCTTCAATTTCGGTAATCCTTTTCAGATCAACTTTTGCCCCGGATCGGATATTTTCAATATCACTTCTGGCAGCAATGCCCAACTCAGCCATCGCTTCGCAGGCGAGAAGTTCGATCTGGAACCAGACTTCGTACTTTTTCTCTTCAGTCCATAGGCTGGTCATTTCTGGCAAAGAATAGCGCTTAATCATAATCTTTCATACCCATTCACCCGCTGGCCGCTCGGTTTCATACCTTGACCTTTGCCGGTATTTTTGATTTAAAGTCAGCATCTTTAAGAAACCGATTGAAATCTTTAACCCGGTCGGCGTCCCTGATATGAATCGTCAAGTCTATAGAATCGGGGGGCCTTCGCTCAGACCGCTCAATGCCCCCCGAGCCCCCGCGCTCCATACCGGCAGAACCGGATATTCCGCTTTTATCCCGGTCAATCACAGTCGAAGAAAGGGGCCTTCGCTCAGACCGCTCAATGCCCCCCGAGCCCCCGCGCTCCATACCGGCAGAACCGGATATTCCGCTTTTATCCCGGTCAATCACAGTCGAAGACGGGGGGACGGATATCCTGTCTAATGGGGCTTGCTTTCCCACGTTGCTTTCAAAGATACCGTTTAAGAAAGCATTGAGGGCTGAGGAAAAATCGAGCTGGCAACCGTCGATGTCCCAAAGATCGAGGTAGGCCTCTTTGACTTCCAGTTTTTGAAGACGACGATAAATGTCAGGGGCAAATTGAGAAATTCTGGCATGATTATATTCTTCTTTTTTGCCCAAACCGACCCAAAAAATTTTGGATGTTTTGACGCGGTCCGATGAGACCAATACCACTTCTCCGAACCGGCCCGCAATCTTTCTTGTTTTGATCAGAAGGGAGAGCGAATTGTTCAGGAGCCAGTCCATTTCACCGGCAAGCCCTCTGGGCGGAACCATTTCATCAAAAAACCCGAGAACAAGAATGTCCGACGAAATATGAATTGCTTTCCTGGACTGCACTTCAATATTCATATCGATGAATCCCCAACATCATCCGGATGAACATGAACCGGAGAGGCGGCTTTTTTTGTCATTTTCGGATCTTCTTTCAAAATTTTGTCAAGAATCCCGTTGATAAACGCGCCTGATGATTCTTCGGCGAATTTTTTTGCGATGACAATGGCTTCGTCCAGCGTGACACGGGCGGGAATATCATCCCGGTAAAGAAGTTCAAAAACCGCAATGCGAAGCACATTGCGATCGATTCGACCCATTCTGGTTAAAGTCCAGTTCTCGGCATACTTTGATATCAGGGAATCAATTTCGGATAAATGATTCAAGGTCCCGGTAACCAGCTCATTGGCATAATCCCTGATCGGTTCAGAAACGAGATTTTCGTCCCAATAACGCTCCTGGAGGTAACGGGGATCATGGGTGATGTCGAGCTGAAACATCATTTGGAGGGCGCATTCACGGGCCTTTCGTCTATTCCCCATAACACCCTTTGTTGATCGTCGATAAGAGTTCCACTGCTGCGGTCTGGCGACCCTCCTTCCAAAATTCTAATATTGGAAGTCCCCGGTAAGGGACATACGAGTTTTTCTCAGTAGCCTTTTTAAAAGTAATATCATTTTCCTTTGATTCGTTTAAAAAGGAGCGCCATTTCGACAGCGGCAAATGCGGACTCTCTCCCTTTGTTATTCTTCCCGGTCGATCTTTCAATTGCCTGCTTCAGATTGTTCACAGTCAGGAGGCCAAATACCACGGGGAGGTCGAAATGCAGTCCCACCTCCATGATCCCCCGGGATGTCTCCGCTGAAATATATTCAAAATGGGGAGTTTCTCCCCGAATTACCGCGCCGAGACAGATAATGGCGTTGACCCGGTCCCATTTCGCAATCTGGGCAGCCGCCTGGGGAATTTCAAACGCACCGGGAACTTCCACAATGCGGATATGATCTTCCTCAACATCACACTCCTTTAATCCCCGGAGTGCGCCTTTTAAAAGTTCCCCTGTAATTTCAAGATTAAACCGGCTGACAACAATGGCAAATTTTAGATTTTTTCCTTCAAGTGCTTTGGATTTCTGGACCGGACGACGCAAGAATCAGACCTTCTTCAAGAGGTGGCCGAGCTTGTCCTTTTTTGTTTTCAAATATTGGAGTATCTGGTGATGGGGCGTTATTTCGATGGGGACGCGCTCGACAATCTTCAGGCCAAATCCTTCCAAACCCACAATCTTTTTCGGGTTATTCGTCAATAACCGGATATTTTTCAATCCCAGGTCAAGCAGGATCTGCGCACCGATACCATAGTCTCTCAAGTCGGCTTTAAATCCCAGCTCCAGATTGGCCTCAACAGTATCTCTCCCCTCTTCCTGGAGTTTGTAAGCCTTGATCTTATTCACCAGGCCAATTCCTCTCCCTTCCTGGTGCATATAGAGGATGACTCCTTTACCCTCTTTTTCAATGATTTCCATGGCCTTGTGAAGCTGATCCCCGCATTCGCACCGTCTCGAACCAAACACATCACCTGTCAGACATCCGGAATGTATTCTCGCAAGAACCGGTTCTTCACC
This sequence comes from Nitrospirota bacterium, assembly GCA_016194305.1. Taxonomy (NCBI): domain Bacteria; kingdom Pseudomonadati; phylum Nitrospirota; species Nitrospirota bacterium. The sequence goes on from JACQBW010000012.1 coordinate 12,724, forward strand.
TGACACATTTCCCTTGACCAGCGCCACATGGGATTCATGATCAATATCATTTTCATAGATAATCGCCTGAAAATCTCCGAAATCGGTCGGCAAGTGAGATTCGGCTACTTTTCTCACCAACGACTCCTCTTTGATCCGATATTCAATCAGATCCTTAATCGTAATCATCCTAAGCCGATGAGTCTTTGAAAATTCAAGCAATTCCGGAACCCTGGCCATGGATCCATCTTCATTTAATATTTCACAGATGACTCCTGCGGGAGTGAGGCCCGCAAGGCGGGCGAGATCGACTGAACCTTCTGTATGGCCCGAACGTTTTAACACTCCCCCTGGCTGGGATCTTAATGGAAAAATATGGCCGGGCCTGACAAAATCAGAAGGTTTGGCTTTTGAGTCGATCGCGAGACGAATGGTATATGCCCGGTCAGAAGCCGAAATTCCCGTACTGTTTCCTTTCTTGGCATCAATCGAAATGGTAAAGGCCGTTCCGGTCGGCGCGGTATTATCTGAAACCATCGGGCTGAGTTGAAGTTCTTCGGCCCGGCTCGGCGTCAACGCAAGGCAGATTAAACCACGACCATATTTCGCCATAAAATTAATAGCTTCCGGGGTTGTTTTATCTGCCGCCAGGACGAGATCTCCTTCATTTTCCCGATCTTCGTCGTCAACCAGGATCACCATTTTTCCCTGTCGGATATCCGATATCGCTTCTTGTATCGAATTAAACATCGCGTTTCTTTCTCTCCAGAAATTAAGCCAGGACTGCATAATTTAAAGACTTGCCACTTGGTTAGAATATATAAGAATAGCGAGGTCAAGTCAATAAGAGGCTACGGAAAGGGCTTATTGGCAGTGCGCTTCGATGACTTCCAGAAGCCTGTTTTTGATTTCGCGGATACGGTCAGGCTGGGTGACCTTATCGCCATTGGTCTCTTTCACGTAAAAAACATCGACGATCTGATCCAGGCGGGTCGCGATTCGCGCGGAATAGACCAGGAGTCCCAGATCAAAAATTGTCCGGGTAATTACATAAAGAAGACCTTGCTTGTCAGAAGCAAAAATGTCGATAATTGAACATTCGTCCGAAGTATCGTTGTCGATTTCAATGATGACCGGAATCGCCTGAAGGTGCTCCCGGTACCCTGTCACGTCCGGCACTCCCGCTTGAAAAAGCGCGTCAACGGTCTTTTTGCCCGTTAAAACCGCCCGGATATCGTTTTTAACCCTGGACCACCTTTCGTCAAAATAAATATCTTCCGTCTCCCGGTCGTAAACCTGAAAAGAATCGGCAACAATTCCTTTTAATGTCGTATGGACTTGCGCACCTGCGATTTGAAGGCCGTTGGCTGCAAGGCAGCCCGAAATCTTGGAAAAAATGCCCGGGACAATTGAATCGAACGTGTGAACCGTCAGATCGACCCATTTCTTTTCCTTGTTGCGGTAGACATCGACCAGGACCGGATCCGACTTTAGGGCTTTGATCCTGAGCAAGGATGCGGAAAGGCGGGAAGGTTCCATTGAAAAAAGGACTCTCCTTGGAATGGTGCGAAACATTTCGCTAATCTCGTCTCTTGAATAGTCGTTCTGAAGCTCCTTTTCCAGATATTTAAAGAGACTCTCTTCCTTCGCTTTTTCAGAAGCTTCCGTTTTTCTTCCTGAAAGCGCTTCCATTGTTTTCTGGTAGAGATCAATGAGGAGCGTCTGTTTCCAGTCCGTCCAGGCATCGGGACCAACCCCTTTTATATCGGAATAGGTGAGAAGCGTCAGCATTTTCAGCGTTTCGGGAAGCGCAACCTGTCGCGCAAACTGAAGGAGTACTTTTTCGTCGGACAAATCACGCCGAAGCGCCAGATGAGACATGAGGAGGTGATGCTGGATGAGAAAAATGATCTGCTCTCCTTCCTCCCTGGAAAGCCCGAGTGACGCACTCACCTTTTTTGAAATTTCGACTCCCCACTCGGTATGGTCTCCCACCCTTCCTTTTCCAATATCATGCAGGAGTAGAGCCAGATGCAGGAGATCCTTTCTTTTAATTTCCCGATAGATCTGCGGCAAAACCCCTTCCGCGGTGAAGAGGGCTTCAGCCTCTTCCACACATTTGATCAGATGCTCATCGACTGTATATTTGTGGTACTGGTTATACTGCATCAATCGGTTGACATGTCCAAATTCAGGGATAAACGTGTCAAGAACCCGGGTGTGATGCATGGTTCTCAGGAGGGGGGCGATGTTCCCGGGGCAATTTAAAATCTCCATGAAGATTTTTCTGCATTCGCTCGAGTGAAAAAAAGAGGCATCTCTGTACTCAACACTCCGCCGCAAAAGTTCCAACCCCTCCTCCGATATCGGAAGCCGATGCGTCTGTGAAAATAAAAAAAGTTTCAAAACATATTCTCCCGAACTGAGAAACAGATTTCTTTTTCGATCGTCGACCGAAATTTCATAGAGCGTCACCCTGAAACAGGGCCCGACATTTCGGATAATGAGTCTGTCGAGAAATCGCCTGATCCAAGTCCGGGGAAGTGCTTTCTTGATAAAATGGGTAAATATCTGATGAATCGCGGTGGAATGGCGGTAATATTGCTGCATGAACTGCTCGACTCCGAGCAGGTGGGGCTTGTCGTGATATTTAAAAAACTCCGATAATCTTTTCTGTTCGCGAAAAGTCAGAATGTCGGAGCTCTTTCCCGCGTGAAAATGCATTTCGTTCCGGACAATCCAGAGGAAATTCTGAGCTTCGGTAAGCGCGTTATATTCATAGGCTGTTAAAAGACCCTGTTTTTGGAGCTCCACCAGTGAATAGGTCCCATAGCTGGTAAAGGCAACCCATTGCAGATAATGAATATCGCGAAGTCCCCCTTCGCTTCTCTTGATGTTCGGTTCCAGGATATAAACGGTCGACCCGAATTTTTCGCGTTCTTTCCTGATTTGCGAGAGAAGGTCTTCCACATATCGTTTCTTGTCTCTTTCGACCACTTTCTGGAAATAAAGGCGCTGAAATTCCTGAAGAAGGTAGTCACTCCCGGTTAACAGCCTTGCTTCCATCATCGAAGTGCGGGCCGTCAAATCGTGATAACCAACTTTTAGTGCATCCTCAATGGTCCTTAAGCTATGACCGACAGAAAACTCCAGATCCCATAACTGATAAAGCATTTCCCGATTGATCTCCTCGGCCGCTTCCTTAAACTCCGGCTGATAGAGAAACATGATGTCCATGTCCGAAAATGGATTCAGTTCCCGTCTGCCGTAACCTCCCACTGCAACCAGAGAAACCCCCTCCTGAATATATTTTGGAGAAGCCGATTCATACTGGATCACCGCTTTGCGATAAAGCTCGCTTAAAACTTCGTCGGTCAGCCGGGTTAATTCCCGGACGATATGGCGTCCGGACGCGCCCTTTTGGTGGAGCTCGTAAAGCTCCCGCCGTCTGGAAGCAATGTATACCTTGATATTTTGAATTCGGGTCTGGCGATCAGAGGATTGATCGAGGATTTCTTTGAGGGTGAGAGAGGTCATAAATTTAGAAAGGAGTAAGGTGGCGTGAGTGAGGAGATGTCATCTCCTCACTCCTTACCCCCTACTATTTTATAACGCTGTTTCTCCTTTTTCTCCGGTACGAATCCGGATTGCCTCGCTCAGCGAGGTAATAAAGATCTTGCCGTCACCGATGGTCCCCGTCTTGGCAGCATTGGTGATCGCTTCGACAGCCCGCTGAACCAGCTCGTCGCTGACGACAATTTCAATTTTGACCTTCGGAACAAAATCAACCGTATATTCTGCTCCCCGATAAGTCTCAGTGTGACCTTTTTGCCGTCCAAACCCCTTGACTTCGGTAATCGTCATCCCTTTGATGCCCAGGTCGTTCAGGGAATCTTTTACCTCGTCGAGTTTGAAGGGTTTGATGATCGCTTCAATTTTTTTCATTTAAAATACCTCCTAATTATAACCACGTTCATTATGCTGGCTCAAGTCCAATCCATTCTGTTCGTCTTCCGTCGTCACACGAAGCCCAACGATCGCATCGACCACTTTCAGGATAATCATGGTTCCGATGAAGGAAAAGGCCCAGCTTGCGGCAACCGCGATAATTTGTATCATAAGCTGTTTGGGATTCCCATAGAAAAAGCCGTCATTTCCCGCAGGATTGACCATTTTAGTCGCAAGGAGTCCGGTGGCAATCGCACCCCAGGTTCCCCCAATACCATGGACCCCGAAAGCGTCCAGAGAATCGTCGTACCCGAGTTTGTTTTTAATGATGCTGGTCGCAATGTAGCAGAAGACTCCCGCGCCGACGCCAACCAGAATCGAGGAGAGGACGGTCACAAATCCGGAGGCCGGCGTAATCGCAACTAATCCGGCAACAGCGCCTGATGCCGCTCCCAGGACGGTCGGTTTTCCGCGATGCATCCATTCCGCAGCCATCCAGGCTAATGCAGCGGCCGCTGTAGCCGTATTGGTCACCACAAAGGCCACAGTGGCGAGCGTTCCAGCAGAGAGGGCACTCCCGGCATTAAATCCGAACCAGCCAAACCAGAGAAGTGAAGCTCCGAGAACGGTAAACGGCAGGTTGTGAGGCGGCATTGCTTCGGCACCGTATCCCTTTCGTTTACCCAAATAAAGGGCGCAGGCAAGGCCGGCGATACCCGAGCTGATATGAACCACCGTCCCTCCGGCAAAATCAAGCGCCCCCATATTCCGAAGCCAACCCCCTATCGCCCAGACCCAGTGGGCTAACGGATCATAAACAAAGGTTGCCCATAACAAGGTAAAGAGAAGAAAGCCAGAGAATTTCATTCTTTCCGCAAAAGCTCCGGCAATCAAAGCAGGGGTAATCACAGCAAACATCATCTGAAAAATCATAAAAACCTGATGTGGAATCGTCGCCGCGTAATCTCCATTCGGGTCGTAGCCGACTCCGTTTAACCCAAACCATGCAAGGCTTCCGATCAAACCTCCTTTATCTGGACCAAAGGCCATGGAGTAACCCCAGAGGACCCATTGAACTGAGATCAGACAGAGGATGATAAAACTCTGCATAATGGTTCCAAGGACATTCTTTTTTCTCACCATCCCGCCGTAGAAAAGCGCCAGTCCCGGTGCGGTCATGAGCAAGACCAACGCGGTTGAAGTCAACACCCATGCGGTATCGCCGGAGTTGATCTTCGATTGCGCATCGATACTTCCGGGGGCTCCGGGAGAGCCGGTCGGGGGAGTGGGTGGAGGGGTGGCCGATGCCGCAGTGGTCACCGCCGGCGCCACTTCAGGCGCCGTGGCGGGCGGAGTCGCAGTCTGGGCCAGGGCAAAACTTGCAACCCCCACCAAGAGCATTAAACCGATTAATCCATATTTAAGTTTCATTTATTTTTTCTCCTTTATATTCGATTTAATTAAAAGGTATGAACCACGCCTACAGTTACGGTATCCTGGGACTGGGTACCCGTACCATCGTCTTTAATAAATGGCGAGACACTGGAATCTGCATCCGTACTATCATGACGAAGTTCCAGCCGAACCAAACAACCGATGGCAGAGGAATTGTGCTCAAGTGTCAAGGTCTCTTCGGTTAGTTTCTGACCCCCGGTTCCGGCATTAACACCTGTGCGGTAGCCATCGGAATCATTGAATTGTTCAGCTCTTATTGCAACTGCCGTCGTAGGGGTGAACGCATATTTACCGTAAATCGCGATTCCATCCCATTTGGCATCCTGGGTTGCGGAAACTCCCTGTTTTTGAGAGGCCATGTCATAATTGGCCATCAAAGAGAGGGAGTCCGTCACATTGTAAGTCGCGATGATATCCAGTAACGAAAGCGCATCATTCGTTCCACCACCCGCGGCATATTCAGAGCTCACTGCATAATTGATAATAATCGGAAGCGGCTTGATCGGCGTGACCCCGAATTGAATCCCATAATATTTTCCGTTATTATTTTCAGCCACATTGTTCCAGCCGTTGGCAACCTGACCCTGAACAAAGAGCATATCATTCACCGTGTAGGTCAAACGGGCACCCGAATGGTAATAGGGAATGGCTTCAACAAACAAAAGCGACCGGGTATAGTTCCAGTTACTTTTCGATTCGATTACCTCCGCTCCCATCTGGGTGACATATTTACCAAAGTCCAACTGCAAACCAGGGATCAGAAGCATGCTCGCATAAGCCTGAAGAACATTTTTATAAGGAGCTTCCGCAGAGGATCCACATGGTCCACCGCAGGCTATCACATCGGCGGCTTCTCCAATGCCTAACGTGACCGTAAAACCGGCCGGGTTCTTATCGTCGATCGGCTTGACGATGCTGAGTTCCACCAGGCTGACGTTCAGATCGTTTGCCTTCATATCAAAATTATGGTAAACGTTTCCGTCCCCAGCTACCGAACCTGTTCCCGACGTATTTCCATTATAACTGTAATAGGCGTCGACAAAACCGGACACGTTGATGGTATCGTACCATTTGGGGGCAGGAGGTGCCTTGGCTTCGTCCGCCCGGCTTACCTGGGATAACCCGATTAACATGACTAAACTAACTGCGATATTTTTACTCCATCCTTTAAACATAAAGGTCTCCTTTATTTGAAATTGAGTGATATAGTATTGAGAACGTTTTTTGTTCCTTGGCAATCCTTAATTTTGCAATCTTGGTGCCAAAAAAGTAGCAGTTTATAAATTATTGATTTTACTAAGTTATTCAATATTATGGCACAAACTGACTTGAAAGATTAACAACATATTTGTTGTATTGTTTGAGAGATGAGATTTATTTGGTCACAACCCTATGAATTAGCTATAGAAACAGATCTACCTACATAAATGTAGAGTCCTACATTTATGTTTTTCCTTCTGAATAGATTAAACGATTGCTAAACTGATCTCATTAATTCTTATTGCAGGAGTCAAATTCTCCGACTCTCCCTGGGATATAAAAGCAAAAAAAATGAGGCTTGCGCCTCAGAGTGATCGTTACGAAAAAATCGGTACACCACAATCAAATCCAAAACAACCTGCCTGAATAGTCAGACCGGATTGGAGTCAATTCAAATAGATGGATTCCCACTCCCTTCTTTTTTGAATCGAATTAAAGAAGAGCGTCACCTGGCTCTCTTTGATCTCCAATCGGGCGGATCCACTTCCGATCAGATTAAAAAGACTCCCGGAAATACTTGGAAATTTGCTCTTATCAATCAAGTCAGTCACATCGATTGCACTCTCGTCACATAATGTCGTGGAACCTCCGATTTTAAAGCTGCTCTCTGAAATTCCGTTCTTATGTCTCATTTTGACCTCCTCAAAAAGGGTGGGCGAACCTTCTGACTAATCTAAATAGCAAAGGTCGTACCAAATAAAAAAATGACCTCTTCTCAGTCAGAAGAATCTGATTTGATTGATTTTTTAAATATTATTTTAGAATTTCGTCTATACCGGATGAAAAGAAGAGACAAAACAGCAATACAAATTTGTTTTGAAATGTAAGAAACTACTAAGAAACTACAATGATGTCATCGAATGAAATAACTGGCGTGACAGGAATTGCCTAGGGATCGAGAAGAGCAACGATGTGGCCGATTTCAGGGATTATCAGCTTTTCCATAGCCAACCGGACCGCGTTCACCGAGCCGGGTATGGAGAAAATAACTTTCCCCTGAATCGTCCCCGCGATGGCCCGGGTTAACATAGCGGGGGATCCGATCTCCTGGTAACTGATCGATCTGAAAAGCTCTCCAAAACCGTCCAGTCTCTTCTCGAGGAGCCTTTCGACCGCTTCAAAAGTTTGATCCCGATTTGAAATGCCGGTTCCCCCATTGATGATGATCGCCTGGATCAAACGGTTCAGGGCCTGATCCATTAGTTTTTTCTCTATCTCAGCCGGATCGTCTTTCACCAATTCATAGGAAAGGATCGTGTGAGCGGATGCCTTCAGAATTTCCATAATCAGCTGCCCGCTCTCATCGTCGCCTTTTGTACGGGTATCGCTCACCGTCAATAAGGCGCACTGGACAGAGGGGATCGTGCGAGACCGGTGCTTTTCGAAACTCATGTCGTTTTATTCCATTCGTTCATCATGATTAAAAAGGGATGACATTTATTTCTTCACCCTTCTTGACTATTTCTGCCTCTTCCGGAAGGTCCATTAAACAGTTGGCTTCAACCATTGAATGGATCAAATGAGAACCTTGTTCACCCGTCGATCGAACAACCCATTCGTGATGGGGATACGAGAGAACCCCTCGCGAGAAAGAACGCATCCCTCTCTTCTTTTCAATATCGTGGCTTAGTTTGGCCCGAACGAGTTTCGTCTCGAACTGAAGCGCGCCGCCCCATTTTTTGATCAACGGCTCGACAAATATCTTGAAGGTAACCATGCACGAGACCGGATTGCCTGGAAGTCCGAAAAACGGCTTCCCATCCATTTCGCCGAATGCCATAGGCGATCCGGGCCTCATTGCCACTTTCCAAAAATGCATCTTGCCATGTGTAGACAAAATCTCTTTCACATAGTCAAAATCTCCCATGGAGACTCCGCCGGATACGATCAAAATATCGGCACGCTTCCCTTCCTGGAACTTTTTGAGCAACGCGCTTTTGTGATCGGCCGCGATTCCCAGAAGAAGAGGCTCTCCCCCTGCTTCCAGGACCTGCGCTGAAAGAGCATACCCGTTTGAGTTAAATATCTTGTTTTCTGTTCTGGTTTCATGAAGGTCAGCCAGTTCATCCCCCGAAGAGAGAACCGCAACAACTGGTTTCTTATATACGGGAACTTTCCCTTTTCCTAAGGAGGCTAACATCGCAATTTCGGAGGGCCGGATCACTTTTCCTTTTTTCAGAATGACGGATCCACGACGGACATCTTCTCCCTGTAAACGGATATGAGATCCTTTCATCCCCGCATCTTGAATTACGACATTCTTTCCCTTTTTTTCAGTGACTTCAACAGGCACAATCGTATCGGCGCCGGGAGGTATCCGGGCGCCCGTCATGATTTTTGCACACACCTTTTTTGAGATGGTCTGCTCGGGGGTTTTGCCTGCAGAGATCACTTCAATTACCTTCAGCTGAATCGTTTTAGCCGATCCCTTGGGTTGAATATCTTCCCATCTGACCGCATAGCCATCCATCGCGGAATTGTCCCAGGGTGGCTGATCATGAGGCGCCAAAATGTCCTGGGAAAGAATTCTGGCACCGGCAGACTGGATTGGAATTTCCTCTTTGTCCGGAGTGACTTTGCCGCCCAGAATAATATTGAGCGCTCCTTCCACAGAAATCATTTCAATGGCCTCAAATTTCGTTAAAAAGTGTGGAATTGCTTAATTGTTAAATTGTTGCGTTGGAAAAAATCGAATCGATATCAACTTATTACAGTTTTTCTCAATGAAACAGTTCCACAAATCAGCATTCCAATGTTTATTTATCATTCAACAGATTTTTAAAATCTTCAGGCGTATTGATATTGGTCAACCCCCGCATCAGGGGATCTAAAGATCTCACTTCTTCTGTTTTGATTTCAAGCGTTTTAATTTTTTTAAATAGATTCACCATTTTATACTCTCTCTTCATGATCGCATTTTCCATCTCCGGAAGCACGGTTTGATGATAAACGGCATGAAGCGGATGAAGACCATCCGGAGATCGAAAAAGTGCGGCATCAAACCCCCTGGATTTCTCACAAAGAAAACGGATCAAATCGGGATTGAGATAGGGCATATCGACAGCCACCGCAAAAACCGGACCTCTGGATTTCATGAGACCGGTATAAATCCCTGCCATCGGGCCGCCATCAGGGAAAAGATCAACAAACAGAGGCACCGAAAAACCCTGAAACTTCTCCGGCCTTCTGGCAATGATCCTTATTTCATGAAAAAGGGGTTTGAGCAAATCGAGGGTGCGTTCAAGGAGACACTTTCCTTCAAATTGAAGGAAAGCTTTCTCTTCTTTCATCCGGAGACTTTCTCCTCCGGCTAGAACCAGAGCCGTCCATTCCATTTTCTTTCTCCCCGAAAAGACTCCCTATCATAGCCTGACGGAGCGGAGGAGAAAAGAAAAATTTAGAGAAAATTCAATGAACGGGACGGATGCGCTGGATTTGAAATTTTCTGATTTTATAAGATAAAATCCTTTCGGTCAGGTCGAGCTGTCGAGCCGCTTTCGCCATGATCCAGTTATTCTCCTCCATTGCCTTGATAATCAGTTCTTTTTCAAGCGTTTCTACCGCCTTTTTAAATGAGATGGTTGAAGTCAGCATTTTAAAAAGATCTCTCCCTCTTTAAGAACGACCTCGTATTGTTTGATTTTTTCTTTTTCGTTTGCCACACACCCTGTTTTCAAATTCACCTTCCTGCCATGCATTGGACAAATCACCTCGAGACCGGCCACGATTCCGTCGGATAAGGGCCCGCCTTGATGCGGACAACGGTTCGACACAGCCAAGAATTCATTTCCAAGATTAAAAATTCCAATCTCTTCTTCCTGACACCTGAATTTTCTTCCTTCGCCAAGAGGAATCTCATCGGGTCTCCCCACCTTGAATAGTCTATCCATCAACGACCAAAAGTTCTTTGAACTGGGAGGGGTGTACCGGATTTTCTCTTTCGCTTTTCCAGGGGTCAACCACAGCTGCCCTGGAAAGGGCAAAATGTTCCAGCAGTTCTGCAGGACGTTTCGATTCGGGATCAAAGAGCTCTTTTTTGATCGTTTCAACGCCGATCCGGACCACAAAGTCATATGTCCGTTCGAGATAATTTCCTTCTTCCCTGTAGAATTGGAGAAAAAGCGTAGCAACCCTAAGCGCTTCATCTCCCGTACCGACCGTCGCCAGCAAATCCCCTTTCCGAACTGTCATTCCGGCTGCACCTCCGACGTAAATCTCCCAGCCTGTCTGAATCGCCACAACACCAATATCCTTGACATAAGACTCCGCGCAGTTTCTCGGACAACCCGAGACCGCCATTTTCACTTTATGAGGCGTATAGAGACCTTCAAATTCCTTTTCCATTCTAATGCCGAAGGTGGTGGAGTCCTGAACACCAAAACGGCAAAATTCCGTCCCGACACAGGTTTTGACCGTCCGAATCGCCTTCGCATAAGCATGGCCGGAAGGCATCCCGAGATCTGCCCAGATCAGGGGAAGCGACTCTTTTTTTACCCCTAACAGGTCAATTCTCTGTCCTCCCGTTAGTTTGACCATCGGCACATGGTACTTCTCCGCGACATCCGCAATCTTTCTCAGATCTTCCGGCGAAGTGACCCCCCCATACATTCTTGGAACAACCGAATAAGTTCCGTCTTTCTGTATATTCGCATGGACCCGGTCATTGATAAACCGGGCACTTCTCTCTTCCCGATGGCGTTCTTTCCAGATTTCCGAAAGAAGATAACTTAAGCCGGGTTTGCAATAAGCGCATCCGATACCGTTCCCTAACTGCTCCAGGACTTGTGAAACAGACTTGAGCTCCCGCGTCCGGATTTGACTCGCCAGCTCTCTTCGGGAAAGGGTAAAACAGGGGCAAAAAGTTTCCGCCTTGCCGACCACCGGAACATATTCTCCGCCCAGAACCTCCTGGAGGATCTGATCAATTAACGGACCACAGCTTTTGCACGAGGTACAGGCCCTCGTCTTTTCACCGATTCCTTCCCGGGAGGTCAGCTCATCCTCCTGAATCGCGCTGACAATGCTTTTCTTGCTCACGCCCATGCAACCGCAGACGATATCGTCGTCTTCCAGAAGGAGACGGGTTCTCCCTTTTTCGGCGACTTCACCCATCATCAGAGTTTTTCGAAAAAGGGTTACATCCGTCTGACTCTTGACGAGTTGCAGTAGTCGAGCAGAATCACCGGTTTCTCCCAAAAGAATGGCCCCGACCACCCGGTTTCCCTGAAGAACAATCTTTTTATAAAGGGAATGGCTTTTGTCTGAATAAATCATCGCTTCGCATCCAGGACTATTCCCAATGAAATTCCCGATCGAAACCAGATCGATTCCCGCCACTTTTAGGGTCGTCGCCTCGATCGTTCCTTCATACGGCTTATCCTTCAGTCCGACGAGGGCCCGAGCGGCCCCCTTTGCCTGCTCGAACAGCGGCGCAATAATGCCATAACTCTTTCCCCGATGCTCAACACACTCCCCCACTGCGTAAATACCAGAATGGCTCGTTTCCATAAAATCATTTACGACAATCCCGCGGCGCGTTTGGAGTCCCCCCTTTTGAGCGAGTTCGATATTCGGACGGATGCCGGTTGAAAAAACCACCATATCGGCTTCAAATGCCTTTTCATTCGAAAAGGCAACTCCTTCCACCTTCTCTTCTCCAATAATCTCCCAAATTGAATGATTGAGATGAACAGTTATGCCGAGGCGTTCGACCTCCTTTTTCAGAATCAGCCCGCTTTCTTCATCAAGCTGGAGTTCCATCAATCGGTCAGTCAGGTGAAAGAGTGTGACATGAAGGCCCCGCTGAACCAAGGCCCGGCCGGCCTCAAGACCTAGCAATCCGCCTCCGATCACAACGGCTTTATGGGCATTTTTCGAGTATTCGATCATTCCGGCAGTATCTTCCAGATTCCGGTAGGAAAAGACACCCTTTTTATCAATTCCCTTGATCGGGGGTATAAAAGGATTGCTCCCTGTAGCGATAAGGAGTTTATCAAAAAAGAACTTATTCCCATGACTATCCACGACTGCTTTTTCGACAGGATCGATGTCCGTAATCGTACTACTGACATGGAGAATAATCTTGTTGTCTTCGTACCATTCGCGACTGTTCAGGTAGGTTTCTTCAGGGTTTTTCTTTCCGGAGAGCACGTCGGACAACAAGATCCGGTTATAGTTCACATGGGGCTCCGCTCCAAAAACTGTGATTTCAAAGTTGCCTCGAAGCGCAAGAATCTGCTCCACCGCGGCAATACCCGCCATCCCGTTTCCAACCACCACCAACTTTTGTCTATCCTTCATTTCTCTCTTTTCCAGGCTATCATTCTTCTTCTTTTCAAGTTCGGCCAAGGGAGTAACCAGCTCGATTTTTCCAGTTATGGACTCAATCCCGGATTTCGGTACCTGTGTTTTCACTTTTGAAAGTCTGACAGCGCAGAATTTTAGCTCGGGCTGACGCGAAATCGAATCGGTTGCGTCGTGCGTGACATCATTAATTGCCAGATCTTTTCCAAACAAGTCATTCCAATGAAAAGGGGAAAAACAGTTTCCCGGCAGGACGGTTTCCGTCACCCTGGCGGGAAGAATGGCGTACCCTCTTCGGGAACGGATTTCCACTTTGTCGCTGTCCGATAGCCTTAACTGTACGGCGTCGTCGGGATGAATCGCAATAAATGGGCCGCTGTCCAGCCTGGCAAGCATTGCGATTTTTCCGGTTTTAGTCAGGGTGTGCCACTGATGAGGAAGCCGGCCAGTATTCAGGACGAAGGGATAATTCTCGTCGGGAAGTTCTGCGGGAGCCAGATAGGGGCGGGCAAAAATTCTCGCCTTGCCATTTTCAGTCGGAAAACGGACCCATTTCTCATTCTGCAGATAACGAATCGGGTTTCGTTCCGGTCCGCCAGGCGGGCAAGGCCATTGCACGGGCGAAGTGCGCAGTCGATCATAGCTGACGCCGCGGAGGTCGTAACCGGTCGCAGCGTTCGATGCCAATTTGATTTCTTCGAACACTGATGCGGCATCCGGATATGAAAATGCTTCCGAATATCCCATCGCCGAAGCAACCCGGGAAATGATTTTCCAGTCCGGCAACGCAGTTCCCGGTGGATCCACCCCCTTTTGCATCAGGGTCAGGTTCCGTTCCGAATTAACCATGACCCCTTCCCCTTCAATCCACATTGCTCCGGGAAGGAGGATGTCGGCAAAGCGATTGGTTTCTGTATCATAAAATATATCCTGGCTAATGACCAATTCGGCGTTTTTAAGCCCCTCAATGACCTGTTTACGATTCGGCATGGAGGCGACGGGATTGGTGCAGATAATCCATATCGCTTTGATTTCTCCATGGGCAAGATGTTCAAAGAGTGAAACGGCGTCGAGTCCTGGCCGGGGATGAATTTTCCCATCAGGAATTTTCCAGAGTTTTTCGATAAATCGGCGGTCCAGGGCGTTCGAAACGCTGCGATGTCCGGGCAACCCATGGCTCAAATAACCCATTTCCCTCCCTCCCATCGCATTGGGCTGTCCGGTGAGCGAAAAAGGACCACTTCCGGGTCGGCATATTTTCCCGGTCACGAGATGAAGATTGCACATCGCATTGGTTAACCAGGTCCCCTGAATTCTTTGATTCAAGCCCATTGTCCAAAAACTGAGACATTCCGGGGCGCTTCCTATCCATTCGGCTGCCAAACGGAGATCCGCTTCAGGGATTCCCGTCAAACCTGAAACTATATGGGGTGGATATGCTTCGAGAAAAGGAACGAGCTCCTCAAATCCTTCCGTATGCCTCCGTATAAACTCCAGATCCTGGTTGCCATTTTTGAGTATGAGATGAAGGAGCCCGTTCAAAAGCGCAAGGTCGGCTCCCGCTCTGATCTGTAAAAAGAGGTCAGCATTTTCAGCGGTCGTGGTTCTCCTCGGATCGACGACGATGAGTTTCGCGCCGGATGATTTCAAGCGATCCAGAACTCTCAAGAATAGAACAGGATGACAATCGGCCATATTTGTACCGATCAGAAAGAAGCAATCGCTTTTCTCGATATCCTGATACGAACCAGGAGGACCATCCGAACCGAACGACATGTGATATCCGCTGGCAGCACTGGACATGCAGAGCCTGGAATTGGAGTCGATATGATTCGTGCCGATAAAACCTTTTGCGAGTTTATTGCTTAAATATTGCGCTTCCAGAGACATCTGGCCCGATACGTAAAAGGCTACGGCTTCCGGACCATTTTTATCTATGATGGCTCTTAAACGCAGAGCGGTTTCTTCGACGGCTTTATTGAACCCTACGGAAACCGGATCCTGATCCCTTCTTTCACGAAAATAAGGAGAGGTCATTCGTCCATCAGCCCGTATCGGTTCGGCAGCCGTGGCTCCTTTCGTACAAAGGCGTCCAAAATTTGCAGGATGATCTTTATCTCCGGCGACCTGGATCACCCGGTTATTCTCAACACTCAGTAGCATGCCACACCCTACCCCACAGTAGGGACATACCGTTTTAATTGTCTTCA
The DNA here is from genome assembly GCA_016194305.1 of Nitrospirota bacterium. Taxonomy (NCBI): domain Bacteria; kingdom Pseudomonadati; phylum Nitrospirota; species Nitrospirota bacterium. The sequence continues at coordinate 27,879 of JACQBW010000012.1, forward strand.
TTGCAGATTCCGGCATTACCCTCCCCAGACAACTTCCATGGATACCCTTCCGCTCTCTGTCAGCCCCTGGGAAGGAAGAGACCCGACCAGCCATTTCCTTCTTTTCCAGGATCTCTGAAACACAAATACCAGTCCAAAAAAACCAGACAGGAGAAGAATGCTGAAGGCATAAAATCCGCTTTCAAAAGTACCGGTTCTATCTCTCAATAGGCCGAAAAGTGTCGGAAGGAAAAACCCGCCGATCCCTCCCGCCGCACCGACGATTCCGGTCATCATCCCGATTTCTGCTTTGAACCGCTGGGGAATAATTTGGAAAACGGATCCATTTCCCATCCCTAATAAGAGGAGCGTAAAGAAAAGGAGGGGGACGGCCCACTTTAAGGGCGGAAGGGTCCCGACCCCTGCCAAAAGAAGAGCTACGCCGAAGAAAAGGATCGAAAGGACTTTGACGCCTCCAAAACGGTCGGAAACAAAGCCCCCAACCGGACGGAAAAAGGAGCCGGCAAAAACGCAGAGTGCCATCAGATTCCCCGACATGACCTTGGTCAGCCCGTATTGGTCATGAAAGAAGATCGGAAGATAGCTTGCCAGACCGACAAATCCGCCAAAAGTCATGGCATAAAAGAAATTAAACCACCAGCAGTCGGAAATTTTTAGAACCTGAAGGTAAGAATTAAACTGCTTGGGCTCCGGCTGATTGGGAGAGTCTTTCGCAAAAAGGATAAATATCCCCAGGACAACCGATACCGGTATTAAAGCCAATCCGAATACCGCATGCCAGCCCAACAAAGAGGCAAGCCGCGGTGCGAGCAGAGCGGTCAATACGGTCCCGCTATTTCCAGCTCCGGCAATGCCGAGCGCCATCCCTTGAGATTCGGGTGGATACCATCGGCTCGCCAATGGAAGAGCGACTGCAAAACTGGCGCCCGCCACGCCCAGCAGGAGTCCCATGGCCAATACCTGAGAGAAAGATTGAGCAAAGAGCCACCCCCAAACGAGCGGAATCATCGTCATGACAAGTCCAATGACCCCGGTTTTCTTTGGACCCAGATAGTCAGTCAAAAACCCGGCGGGAAGTCTGAGAATGGCTCCACCCAGAAGGGGAAAAGCAACCATCAATCCTTTTTGCGCTGCCGTCAGGGAAAGATCCTGTGTTATAAAGAGGGCCAGGGGACCTAACAAAACCCAAACCATAAAGCTCACATCAAAATAAAGAAAAGATGAAAATAAAGATCCAGGATGCCCCTGTTTAATGGATTTGATAAAAGTCATTTCTGGCTTTCCCCTGTTCGTATCGTATAAACCTCCTCCATAGGAGAGATGAAAATCTTCCCATCACCGTAATTGCCCGTAAACGCAGCCTTGGAGATTGCATCAATCGCTTTTTGGCACTCGTCGTTCGACACCACGATCACCAGCATCAGTTTGGAAAGTTCTTCATAGAGGGTGTTCCCAACCTGGATCCCACGCTGTTTACCTCTTCCCAGCACATCCATTTTCGTCATTCCGTAAATCCCTTCCAGTTCCAGCTGGCGCAAAACATCCCCCTCTTTTTCGGGCCTTATGATCGCTTTAATCATTTTCATTGGAGACACCTGTCACCTGTAAATTGGTTTCTAATTTGAAGTGCTTCTTCAACAGGAAGCACAAATATTTTTCCATCCCCTATTTTTCCGCTCTGATTCGAACGGATCAGGCTCTGAACGACCAAAGAAACGTCGCGGTCTGCAACAATCAGCGAGATATATAACTTGGGAACAAACTGAACTTCGACCTTGTCTCCATGGCGCCTCCAGAAAAAAAAACTTCGCGGAGCATAGCGAAGTCCCCTCTGCCGGCTTCTTCCCAAAACCCGCATGCTGGTATAGGCTGGAAAACCATCTGACTGAAGATTTTTTTTTGTTATAAACGCCTGGGAAGGTCTAATGACGGCAATGATCTCTTTCATCGTAACTAGAATAAGAGCAAAGAATATGCCAGAGGAAATCAGGAGGAAATGACATTGATTTTAAAAGACAATTTTGTGGCCTGCGAATGGGCCCCAATATCTTTGCTTCAAAATTGTTGTTCTGTGTCGCATAATCTACAATTTTGTTGTTAAGAAATTGGCTCTGCAGGAAGGTAGATTTGGAAAAGAGTTCCTTTGCCCGGTTCGCTCTCCACCCGGATTCGTCCCCCATGGGAAAGGATTATTTTGTGCACAATCGCCAATCCCAAGCCGGTTCCCTTTTCTTTCAACGTAAAAAATGGGACAAAAATCTTCTCAAGGTGCTCCTTGGCAATTCCCGATCCGTTGTCCTGAACCTGGATCAGGACCATCGAATTTTTTTCAACCGGATTCACCTTGGCTTTCAAAATCAGGATCCCGCCGTCGGGCATCGCTTCAAACGCATTTTGTATCAAATTTAAGAATGCCTGGCGGATAAGGATTTCATCAGAATGAATTGAAAGAGCCGGATCATCGAACTCATATCGGATTTCGGGTAATCGGCCTGTGTGGCGTGAACGGATTTGAGAGATCAGCTTGGTAAAGAAAGGTTCAAGCATGACTTTTCCCTTGTTGACCGGAGTCTTCTTGCCAAAACTGAGCAATTCATGAATCAAATGATCCATGGATTTCAATTCCGCAATGATTGCCTCGATCATCTGATTTTCAGCGGGATTTTTTTCTACCTTTTTTCCGAGCAGACGGACATAACCGAATATCGTTCCCATAAAATTTCTGAATTCATGTGCGATCCCGGCTGACATCTCACCCAGTACGGTTAACCTTTTTTGAAGTTCGACCTGCTCCTGGAGAACCTTTATCTCTGTAATATCGGTTAAAATAAAAGTTGTTCCAATAAACTCTCCCTGAGAACCCGTTAAGAGAGAAGAGCTGACTCCGATCCAGATCCTTTCCTGATTGCCTCCTTTGAGTACTTCCATTTCGGCTCGGGCAATGGGTCCGGGTTCCTCAATCGTTTTGCTGAGCATCGTCACCATTTTACTCTCTTGTCCAAAAACCTCTGCGCCAGACTTTCCCAGCGCGCTTTTGTTCGAAATTCCAAAGATTTTTTCTGCCGACTCATTAAAACTGGTGATGATTTTGTCTTTATTAAAGGTAATGACGCCACTACTGATGCTGCGCAGAATCGCTTCCTGAAAAGTCTCTATTCGGACCGCCCGCGTTTCCGCCTGTTGTTTTAATTTTTCAAGTTCCTGCTCTTTTTCTTTCAACTCTGAAATCAGTCCCTGAAAAGCATACATCACGGGATTGGAGTCTTTTACCTTCTTTTCCTCGAAAAATGTCTCCTTGTTGAATAGTTCTTTCAGCAAACGGTAAACATTGAGTCCGAGAGTCAGGAGGACGACCCCGCCAAATAGTTTCAAGAAAAAGAGAGTCGTTTCCCCTCCACTCCTTCCTTCCAGAGGACTCTCTCTCGTCAACCGGACTCCCACTGCGGGAAAGGCTCCTGAAGGCGGCATCAGATCAAAATAGAAAGAGACAATTTTCTCGCCCTCCTGGAATGAATCATAAACGGGCTCTCCCTTCCAGAGAGACTCCCATTTTTGGGATACCGATTCCAGAAGATCCAATGATGCCCCGTTTTTTAAAATTCGTGTCGAATCTGCCAGAACGGTCTTTTCCCTGCTGAACAGGGTAATTCGAATATTTTCTTTTGTTCCAAGGGTATACAGGTAATAAGGGTCGTCCAGGATCTCTTTCATATGTTCATTCAAGTTGGGTTTCAATCTTGCCAAATCACTCGCCAAATGTTCACTTTTTTCGAGTAGGAGGCTCTTGCGATAAGATGAGAGTAATCCGCGATCGTAAAAATCGAGTAGTAAAATAAAAAGCGATAATAAAAGAAAGAATATTTTAATGGAAGAAAACAGCTTAAGCTTGCGCGTGGATGGAAGAGATTCCACTTAAGTACCTAAATGGGTGTACCAATAGATGATCGGGTTTCCCCATAGAATGGATATCATCGCTCCCAGGGCGAGAAAGGGACCAAATGGAACCGGATACTTTCGAGATTTCCCCTTAAAAATCATCAGGATAATACCCAATACCGAACCGGTAAACGCGCTGATAAAAATCGTCAAGAGAACCGCTTTCCATCCTGCAAACGCGCCAATCATGGCAATTAATTTGATGTCACCGCCACCCATTCCGCCGCGGCTGACCAACGCCACGAGATAAAATAACCCCCCTCCCAAAAAAAGTCCGATCAAGGAATTGATCAGACCGGTAGGAAGGATGGTGGATGAGATGATGACCCCGATGACCAGCCCTGGCAGGGTGATCACATCCGGGACAATCTGATGATCAAGATCAATAAAGGTCACCGCGAGAAGCGAAGAATAGAGGAGGGAATAGGCAAGCCATATCCAGGACAATCCAAACTGGTGCACCAAAAAGAGATATCCCAATCCGTTCATCGCCTCAACAAACGGATAACGGATTGAGATCGCCCCATGACAAAAACGGCATCGTCCTTTTAGAAAGAGAAAACCGAACAGGGGAATGTTATCATACCAGAAAATCGGGTGCCGACAGAGGGGACAGTGCGATGAAGGAAAAACGATTGACTCCTCCCTTGGAATACGATAAATGACCACATTTAAAAAACTCCCGATGAGGGTGCCCAGAATAAATACGCTGATATCAATTAATGTCATCAAGTCGAAAGTTTCCTCCTTAAAAAATATAACAGATCTCGTGGATTCGGGCAATCGGCCGTTCCACCCTAAAAAGGGAGATCCGTGCCGTATTTGAGTCAGAAACCGAAGTAGAAATAGGAACACTCTGATTCAAGGCATTGATTTTGTGGCAATAGTGGGTCTGGCATCAAGTTTGCTGATATCGATTCAAGTTCAACAAACTGCATTCAAAACAGGAGGATTCATGGGACTGAAAAAGATCACCAGGAATTTGGGGATATCCATTATCATTGTAATGATCTCATTCTCAATTTCAACGGCTCAAACATTAAGCGGAGAAGTCAAAATCAGCGGCAAACAAAATCTTTCTCAAAATCAGGTTCAAAAAAAGAATGCCAAATCAAGAAAACAAAAAAAAATTAAACGTGCCAAGAAGAAAAATCAGAACCATGCTAAAAAAAGGATACTAACTAAGAAAATGGGGTGAGTGTCGTCACGAATGAGTGACGACTGGTTACGAACGCCTTCGAGACAGTGAGAAGGCAGGATGGCACCGTCGCTCTACTATCCGACGCAAGCTCCTATAAATCGAACAATCAACGAGGAAGGTGAGCGAGAAGGGAGGGCTCCAGCCGGCTCTGCCGGTGGAGGGGGTGACACAAGCCCCTAAAATTAGGTCCAGAATGATTTACCCGCATAGACTGGCCGGATAAGATCCTGCATTGAAACAATTCCTACAATTCTGGAATGGGATGATACGGCAAGATGTTTGACTTTTTTCTGACTCATCAGATCGCTTGCTTCGTCGTCATTTTTTTCTTCATCAATCACAAATGGGATCGACATCACATCTTCAACTTTAACGATGTAAGGGTTCAAATCTTTTGCCAAGACATTTCTGACCACATCGGATTCTCCAAGAATACCGACGATTTCACCGCTTTTCTCGTGAAAAACCATCACACTTCCAAGTTTCTTTTCAACCATCAGGGTCACTGCTTCCCGAATCGTTTTACCGGAATCGATTTTAACCGGATTCTTAGTCATAATCTGTTTAAGCTTAACCATGAGAGCCCCCCAAAATCAGAATTTGTTTTATAGACATGCAATACATATGCCGAGATATAAAATATCGTAACTTATTAAAATATCAAGAGATTTAAATCGCTTCATTGCGAAATAACTACAAAATTTTGTCATGACGTCAAATAAATGTCTTACCCAAAGTAATGATTTCGAATTCTCTTCCCATCTGAGACTTCCTGCCAAGACAAATTGAAGAGACTTCAACATGAAGAAGGTTGAATGGTTTCTAAAATTGATTTATATTCATGTGAATGCAATTTCCTAAACAACTCAAGACCATTTCTATTATCGGAGCGGGAAGCTGGGGGACGGGTCTTGCCGCCCTTCTAAGCGAAAAGAGTTTCAATATCAGGCTCTGGGCTTTTGAAGAAGAGACCGTTCAATCCATTCATGATTTAAGGGAAAACAAGATTTATCTGCCGGGGGTCCCGTTATCTTCTTCAATACAGGTCACCTCATCTATGGAAGAAGCTCTGGAAAACAGTGATCTGGTTCTCTTTGTCGTTCCTTCCCATGCCGCAAGATCGGTCTTGGTAAAGATAGCCCGCTTTATAAAACCGGGCACTCCGGTATTAAGTGCCACAAAAGGGATTGAAAATAAGACCCTCCTTCTACCGACTCAGATTATGCGAGAGATATTGCCTAAAAAGTGTCAGTCCTACATCGGGGCCTTGTCCGGGCCCACTTTTGCCAAAGAAATTATATTAAAACAACCGACTGCCGCAGTATTGGCAATTCATGATTCCAGACTAGCCATTTTTCTCCAAACACATTTGACGACCTCTTCCTTTATCATTTATGTTTCAAAGGATATTTTGGGAGTCCAGATTGGAGGCGCATTAAAGAATGTGATTGCAATTGCCACCGGTTGCTCTGACGGACTTGGTTTCGGTGATAACTCAAGGGCGGCTTTGATTACACGCGGACTGTCGGAAATCATTCGCCTCGGAGTTGCCATGGGAGCAAAAAAAGAGACCTTCGCCGGGCTATCGGGAATTGGCGATCTGATTCTGACGGCTACCAGCCATCAAAGCCGAAATTATTCTGTCGGTTACCAAGTCGGAAAGGGGAGCGCTGTCAGGGAAATCATTGGCGGTTCGAAATCTGTGGCAGAGGGAGTTAGAACCACCCTTGCCGCCTACCATTTGGCTAAAAGGTTCAAAATAAAGACTCCGATTATCGAACAGCTCTATCTAATTCTCTACAAGAACAAAGAACCCAGAAAAGCAGTCGATGAACTGATTTACCGCGCGGCCCACTCAAAAAAGGAAAAGCTTGAATTTTGAAATGTTGACGAGCCTCTTCGGAGGAGCGGGGCTACTCCTTTTCGGACTACGGACCATATCGGATAGTCTTGATAACCTTGCAGGAGCCCGGTTCCGGTCCTATCTGGCCTGGGTATCCCAGAACAGGCTATTTGGTTTAGGAACGGGCGCACTGATTTCGTCGTTACTGCAAAGCAGCAGCGCTGCAACGCTTCTCCTGATAGGACTCGCCAGGGCTGGAATTGTCACGCTCAATCAATCCATCTATATTATTCTCGGATCCGATGTCGGCACTACGCTCACGGTTCAATTGATCGCGTTTCGAATTTTTGATTATGCGCTCCTGTTCGTTGGCATCGGATTTTTCATTTATTTTCTGTCTCAGAAAGACAAGATCAAGTTTTTTGGTCTATCTATTCTGGGTCTCGGACTTATCTTTCTCGGAATTAAAGTCATGATTATTGGAATGGGGACCTTAAATGAGCAGATCTGGGTCAGACAAATGCTCGTTCTGGTCAATCATTACCCTCTGCTTGGAATCGTTCTCGGCGCTCTCTTTTCATCTCTTTTAAACAGCAGTACAGCCGCCATCGGCATTTTTCTCGCCGCCGCAACTCAAAATATGCTTGATATCAATTCTGCCATTCCGCTTATTCTCGGGGCGAATATCGGCACCTGTTCCACCGTCCTGATTTCCAGCATCGGAAGCTCGGTTGAAGGTCGTCGAATTGCCATGTCTCATTTTCTGATCAAGCTGATTGGAGTCGTTCTTTTCCTTCCGTTTCTCTATCCGTTCGAATCGCTCATGATTCTCTCTTCCCCGTACACTGGAAGGCGGATCGCCAATGCCCATACTTTTTTTAATGTCGCCGTGGCGATC
>JACQBW010000013.1 GCA_016194305.1 Nitrospirota bacterium
GCGGAGCCACACTGACCGGAATTCAACATGCCTTATCCGAAAAAGCCGAAATTATCGTCAAGATGGATGGAGATGGACAGATGGATCCGGCCTATCTCCCGGCGCTTCTGGATCCCATCATCGAGGAAGGCTATTCCTATACAAAAGGGAACCGGTTCCTCCACAGTAAAGAGCTGGCACAGATGCCTTTCCTGAGAAGATGGGGAAATTTTTGTTTGACCTTTCTGACGAAAATGACCTCTGGCTACTGGCATATCTTTGATCCGCAAAACGGGTATTGGGCAATCCGGAAAACGGATCTCGAGGTTCTCAACCTGGACATGATACACCGCAGATTTTTTCTGGAAAATGACATGCTGGTCCAATTGAATATTTATAATCTGCGGGTCAAGGATATCGCCATCCCCGCCCGATACGGAAATGAAAAATCTTCCATGAGACTTATGAAAATCATCATTTCCTTTCCCTATTATCTCTTTAACCGCTTTTGGTACCGTTTTTATCAGAAATATATTCTTCGCGATTTTTCGCCTATTGCCCTGTTTTTCCTTTCCGGGCTTCCACTTTTTGCCTGGGGACTGGGATTCGGTCTTTATATCTGGTCTAAATCCATTCTGACCAACACCGTCGCCACTACAGGAACCGTGATGCTAAGCGTTCTTCCCTTTATTATCGGATTTGAATTGATTCTACAGGGTGTTATTCTCGATATTCATGAAACACCCCGATAATCTCTATTCAAATATTTCCGGTCAATACCTCTTCTTTCTTACGTCCTTCATCCTCCTGGTCACCGGTCTGCTGATTTACTCCAATATTTTTTCAAATGGATTTCATCTTGACGATTTTCACACCGTGATGTTTAACAGCCACCTTCATTCTCTGAAAAATATTCCCTCTTTTTTCCTAAACGGAAGTGGCTTCAGCGGTTCTCATTCAGTCAGGGGATACCGGCCCGTCACGGTCACTCTCAATGCCCTTAATTATGCCATTTCCCAGACCCGTCCTCCCCTCTATCATCTGATTAATCTGACAATTCACCTCTTCACCGCTATCCTGGTCTCCCGGCTTGCTTTTGTACTATCCGGAATCCCGTTCGTCAGTCTCCTGTCGGGTCTGATATTTCTGGTTCATCCTTTAAATACCGAGGCAGTCAATTATATTTCAGCCCGCTCATCCACTTTATCTGCGCTTTTTTATATCGGATCGTTTCTGGCATTTCTTGAATTCCGAAAAAAAGATAATGCTCAATGGCTCTTTCTTTCTCTGTTCCTTTTAATTATTTCTCTATTAAGCAAAGAGATCTCGATCACTTTTCCCCTGGTGATCATCGCTTATGATGCCTTTTTTTCTTCACGCCTCCCCTTGTCGAAGAAATTTCAGACGGGAATCCTCTATCTCATTCCTGTGATAGTCTATCTTATCGTCCGCCTTGAGTTCATGTCTCTCCATTCGGGCATCCCTTCCGAATCGTCAACCCTTGTGAGAGGGAGTCTTTTTTTCGATCAAATGACGTTGGTCTTTGCGGGAAGCCTCTTCCTGGCTACCCACTCCCTTTTACTCTATTTCTACCCGCACCCTCTTATATTTGATCGACCCTTTCCCATTCCGCAGTTCGATAGGAGTTCGGTATGGTTTCTTCTTTTCTGGTGCGCGCTTTTCATTTGGATCCTCCTCTGCCAAAAAGAGAAGCGGGTGCCCTTTCTCGTGGCCTGGTTCATCCTGACGCTTTCTCCACTATTCTACCTGCCGACAGTCTCCTCTCTCTCCCTGTTCCAGGAGAACAGAAGCTACCTGTCGGGAACCGGCATCGTTATTCTGATGGCTCTGGGAACGTATAAAATCACTCACCATTTTCAGACTGTTATTTCTGGTCCTTTCCGATGGCTCCCTTCTATTCTCATCCTCCTGGTTCTCACTCTCTTTTCGCTTAACAGTTATTATCGAAATCAAATCTGGAAAAGTGAAGTGACACTATGGTCGGATACGCTTGAAAAAAACCCCGATTCTTTTATCGGCACATTTTCTCTCGGATATGGCTATCTCACAGAAGGTCAATTTGAAAAGGCGTCATTTTATTTTAATCAATCGCTTAAACGTTCTCCCCCGAAGGAATACCTTTATTACATCCACAATAATCTTGGGACTGTTTATGAATACCGGGCAGACGAAGAGATGGCTCTCGACGAATACCGGATGGCCGAGAAACTCGGCCCCCGACTGCCGGAAGCCCACTTGAATTTAGGCCGAATCTATTTAAACCGGGGAAACTACGGGGACGCCGCCAGGGAAATGGAAACCGCTATCGACATGGATTTTGACCATCTCAAGCAGAGAGTCGATGCGGCCATAAAATTGGAGAGGTTGGGCGCAAGTCAAGAGGCGTTTGAATTATTTCGAACATTGGCAAAAGTCATGCCGGACACTTCGGAATATGACCTTTTACGGAATCTTGTCAATCAACATGAGACAAACGAAAAGCGTTATTGATGCATGTAGGCTTCGAGAGATTTTTTTCCATTCAGGAGCGTTCTGAATTCCGACGAAGGTACCGGTTTGCAAAAAAGGTACCCTTGTAAAAAATCGCACTGAAGAGAACGGAGACATTCCAGTTGCTCTCGTGTCTCAACCCCCTCTGCTACCACTTGCAATTTTAAACTGTGAGCCATGGCAATGACGGCCGTTGTAATCGCCCGGTCGTCCGGATCCTGGATAATGTCTTTTATAAATGAACGATCTATTTTCAAGGTATCAATCGAAAATCTCTTCAGATAACTGAGCGAGGAATATCCGGTTCCAAAATCGTCTATCGAAAACCGGATGCCATTTTGATTCAAAAGATGCAAGGTCTCCCTTGTTTTTTCCAGATTGTGCATCAAGCTCGATTCCGTAATTTCAAGTTCCAGGAATACCGGATTCAATTTCGATTTTCGGATTATTTCCTTGACGGTTTCAACAAATCTCGGGTCCTGAAACTGCCGGACCGAGATGTTTACCGACATCCTGATCGGCGAGAGGCCGGACTGCTGCCACTCCTGATTCTGCCTGCATGCGGTCTGAAGGACCCATTCCCCTATGGGGAGAATTAATCCGGTTTCTTCAGCCAGGCCAATGAACTTATCGGGAGGGATTCTCCCCAGCGTCGGATGATTCCAGCGAACCAGCGCCTCTGCCGCAACGATTTTTCCGCTGGAGGTCTCGACGATAGGCTGATAATGAAGCTCGAGTTCTTCTTTTTCTATTGCTCTCCTAAGTCCGGTCTCAAGCTCCAGCCGTTCGAGCGCCGTATTATTCATATCCCGGGTATAAAATTGATAAGTATTTCTCCCTCTTTCTTTGGCACGGTACATGGCAATGTCGGCATTCTTGAGAAGCGTCTCGATATCTTCACCGTCGTAAGGATAGAGAGTCAGACCGATACTTGCAGTAATAAAAATTTCGTGACCGGCGATCTGAAACGGATTGACCGACAAGACAGTTAACAATTTTTCGGCAACCAGCGCTGCATCCCGGGCATGACCAATATTCGTCAGTACGATCGTGAATTCGTCACCACCCAGCCGTGTCACCGTGTCGGTTTCTCGGCCGGCGACTAGAAGTTTCGAGATCGCCTGAAGAAGTTTATCTCCCACGGGATGACCCAGGGTATCGTTAATCGTTTTAAATCGGTCGATATCCAGAAAGAGAACTCCCACCAGCTTCTGGCTCCGTTTGGCCTGTGACAGAGCCTGATTTAATCGATCCATGAAAAGGAGCCTGTTGGGCAGATTCGTTAAAACATCATAATTGGCCAGATGACTTAACCGGATCTCAGCTAACTTTCTTTCAGTAATATCGGTTATTTTACTGACATAGAACCTTTTGCCCCCTTTTTGAATGCCAACAATATCTGCAGTGACGGTGATTACTTCACCGGTTCTTTTCTGTTGCCGTAATTCTTTAATAAAATAGCCTTCTTCCTTAACCAGTTGTCCAAAAAGGGTTTCCTGGGCGTTCCGTTCGTCGGGAATAGCCAGGTCATAGAGATTCATTTTCTTAAATTCATTCAAGGTATAACCGTAAAATTCACAGGCATAGGGATTTGCATCCACGAATTTCAGGCTTTCTTCGAATACATAAACCGGATGATTGGCATCGTCATAAAGGGCTCTGAATAATTCTTCGGAATCTTTAAGCTCGGCTTCCGTCCGCTGATGTTTCTCCTCGAGCTGTCGGACCATCGAACTCATCTGATCAACCAGGATATTATACGATTGCGCTACATGACCTAACTCGTCATTGGACTGGACCTCTAACTTCTCGGAAAAATTCCCCTCCGAAAGTTTTTTAAATTTGACAACAAGATTGTGGAGGACATCTCTGATTTTTCGGCTGATCGCCAGAGTCGAAATCATGGCAATGGTGGTCAAAACAATCGCAAGATAAAAGAGATTAAAAAAACTCTTCAGAATTTTACTTTCACTCTCTTTTAAGGAAAGGTCCAGTCGAATCCAACCGTTGATTTTACCCTTTAGAAACATCGGTTCAAGTATGGCCAGAAAATTATTACCTTCGACATCCTGGTAATAGTGAAGGGTTTCTCTTCCGGCTTTAAGGGCATCTTTAAAAAAAGGATCTGCGTTCTGGAGATCCCCTATTTTTGCGGTCTCATTGGCAGCGGTCACCATACCGGAATCGTCGATGATCCAAACCTGATAGACACCCGGCAACCTGGCAAAATCAGGAAGCGCCTCCTGGATCAAATACAGGTTATTGATCATGGCCTCAGTCCCTTCCAGTGACAAACTGGCCGCCAGGGACCGGGCTTTAGATTCGGTCTCTTCCCGAATAATTCTCCGGTCCTGTTTGAAAACATAATAGGTGTTGACCATCATTGTCGTAATAATGAGAAAGGCAACGAGGAGCCAAAATTTGGTTTGAATAGAGATGAAAAAGGGTTTCCTGGCCATCCGTCCACTCTTTTTATTAACATTGACTGAAAACTTCTATTTAAGTATATCATTTTTCAGGAAAATGTCCTTCCTTTCACGGGTAAAACCTGGGTGTTTCGGGCAAGGATTCTGTCGTGCAGTATTAAGACTGGGGAGGGATTGAACCGGTGCGGGCGATATGAAAATTAGGATGATATTCATGCTGGGCTATCCGGAGGAGAAGATGACGGATTCTGGGGTGATAGATATGGGCCTGTATCTCTTTATTGAAATTATAGATATCAGCGATGATTGGCTCTTCATTTTCCAAGATAATGTAGAAGAGATAGTCGGAAAAAGGGTATTTTTGACTGGAAGCAAAAAATCGAAAGAAAATCCCACCTGGGCGAATAATCAACACTTTTCGAGTCAGGGCCACCGATGAGAGTATATTTCTTGAGAAACCTTCAATAGGGATCATCAAAATGATAAAGGAAAGGATACCCCCGATCAGATAGCTCTCCCGATCTTCCTCATAGGCGGGTAGAACGCCAAGAATCACCAACGAGAGGGGAAAAATGAGAACAAAGAAACTGAAAATGAGGAAGACCCGACGGTACCAGCGAGGATGCTGATACTCCATTAACCCTGTCCGTCGATAACAGGCCAGTTGCTTCGTTCTCGTCGCTCAGCAAGACTCACGTACTGACTCTGTACGCTCTGTTTGCCTCGCTCCTGCGGATTGCGACCTACAGCCAGAAATTTCAATGGCGGAAATCCTCGGCAGGGGATAACTGACCTGTTCTCAACGTCCATATTTTTCAAATATCTGTTGTAGAATTACTTGGTTTTCTCGGCGATTTGTTTTCGAACGATCGCTTTTTCAAGGCTGGTTCTGGCTTCATCCAGAAGATTCAGATTGTCTCCCGCGGAGAGAATCTTTTCCTCGGCTCTGGCAATAGCTTCCTCCACTTTGATAAGATCAATTTCTTCTGGTTTTTCAGCGAGTTCGGCAAGAATGATGACTTTATTCTGGTAAACCTGTGCAAACCCCCAGTTAATGACCAGGTAATGGGTTTGATCCCCCTTTCGATAGCTTAACTCCCCGATTCGAAGCGTTGAAAAGAAAGGGGCATGGTCAACCAACACTCCAAAATCACCCAGGGTGCCGGGGGCAATGATTTCGTCAACCTCTTCGCTGATAATCAACCTTTCCGGTGTGACGACATCAAGTTGGATTTTCACGCGGATCTCCCATGCAAGCTATTTCTTTTGTGCCATTTTGGCGGCTTTTTCTACCGCCTCTTCGATAACGCCTACCAGGTAAAACGCCTGTTCGGGAAGATCGTCATACTTCCCTTCTATCAGTTCTTTAAAGCTTCGAACGGTATCTTTCAGTTTGACATATCGGCCGGGAGATCCGGTAAATTGTTCGGCAACATGGAACGGCTGCGAAAGAAATTTTTGGATTTTTCTCGCCCGGGTTACCGTTAATTTGTCATCTTCTGAAAGTTCATCCATTCCCAAAATGGCGATAATATCCTGGAGTTCTTTGTATCTCTGGAGAATCGCCTGAACGGAACGTGCAACTTTATAATGCTCCTCTCCGACGATTTTCGGATCAAGAACTCTGGATGTTGAATCAAGCGGATCCACGGCCGGATAAATACCGAGTTCAGCCAGCTGACGTGACAATACTGTGGTCGCGTCAAGATGGGCAAATGCAGTAGCCGGTGCCGGATCCGTTAAATCATCCGCAGGCACATAGACAGCCTGAACTGAAGTAATGGAGCCTTTTTTGGTCGTGGTAATTCTTTCCTGAAGCGCACCCATTTCTCCGGCAAGCGTTGGCTGATAACCCACGGCGGAAGGCATTCTCCCGAGAAGGGCTGAAACTTCGGATCCTGCCTGGGTAAATCTGAAAATATTATCCACAAAGAGAAGCACATCCTGATTCTCTTCATCTCTGAAATATTCTGCCATCGTGAGGCCCGAAAGTCCCACTCTCAGCCTGGCGCCAGGGGGTTCATTCATCTGGCCATAAACAAGTGCGGTCTTTTCCAGGACACCCGATTCTTTCATCTCGATCCAGAGATCGTTCCCTTCACGCGTCCGTTCTCCTACCCCCGCGAAAACGGAAAATCCTCCATGCTCCGTCGCGCAATTGTGGATCAGCTCTTGAATCAAAACGGTTTTCCCCACTCCTGCTCCTCCGAACAGTCCGGTTTTTCCCCCTTTCGCATAGGGCTCCAGTAAATCAATGACTTTAATCCCGGTTTCAAAGATTTCGGTTGTCGTGCTCTGTTCTTCAAACGAGGGGGCCGCGCGGTGAATGGGTAGCCGCTTTTTTGCAAGCACGGGTCCCATTTGATCCACGGGATCACCAACGACGTTGAGAATTCGGCCAAGGGCTTCTTTCCCTACCGGCATTGAAATGGGAGCGCCTAAATCCTCCACTTTCATGCCGCGGACCAAACCATCCGTCGTGGACATGGCAATCGTCCGAACCCGGTTTTCGCCAAGATGCTGTGCCACTTCCAAAATCACTTTAATCTCTTCAGTCTGACTCGCCGGGTCTGCCGGAACTTGAATCTTGAGTGCATTATAAATGGTGGGAAGATCACCCCCGGGAAATTCGATATCCACAACGGGACCGATCACCTGGACTACTTTTCCAATACCCATACTTTTATTTTCTCCTTGCTATTTTAAAGCTTCCGATCCGCCGACGATATCCATCAACTCCTTCGTAATCGTCGCCTGGCGAGTCTTGTTGTAAACCAGCGTCAATTTGTAGATGACCTCTTTCGCATTCCTCGTTGCAGAGTCCATGGCCATCATTCTTGAACCCTGTTCACTTGCGGCCGACTCGAGAAGGCCCCTGAAAATCTGAATTTCGACATGCCTGGGCAGGAGCGTTTCAAGAACTTCCTCCTCATCAGGCTCATAAATAAAAGATCCTTCATTCTCAATTTCTTCCTGCTTGAAATCTCCGATGGGGAAAAGTTTCTCCGTAACAATTCGGGTCTGGATCGCTGAGCGAAATTCTCCATAGACCATATGAACTTCATCAAATGAACCCTTGAGATATGATTCGACCAGATCTTTCCCGATCTCGGCGGCATTTTCGTACTGGACTTTATCGGATATTCCTGTCCATTCCTTTCGAATGTTGAATCCGCGCCGCTTAAAAAAATCTCGCCCTTTTCTACCGACCACATTGATGGTCAGTTCCGGCGTTTTTTCCCTCAAGGTTTGAATGGACTCCATGGCTCGACGTAAAATATTGGTATTAAATCCTCCGCATAAGCCCCGGTCCGAAGTCATGACGACCACTTCAATTTTCTTGACCGAACGCTTCTGGAGGAGAGGGTGATATTCCCGGTTGGTCCTTGCACCCAGGGCCCCGAGCATTTCTGCCATTTTTTTCGCATAGGGACGCGCTGTCAGAACTCTTTCCTGGGCCCGTCTGAGTTTTGAGGCCGACACCAATTTCATGGCCTTGGTAATTTTTTGAGTGTTTTTAACGGAGCCGATACGACGCCGAATGTGTTGTAAACTTGGCATTATCTATTTCTGATTCTTGATAAGAGACCACCTGCTGTGTTCTCGAATATCGACTTCCTCAACGTACCCGTTTCGTACGCCTCCGTCGCCTCTATTCTGCGGCCTGGCATCTGGCCTCTTCTGAAGAATCAGTCCTGTTTTGGTTACGGTTGGAAACTCTTTTTAAATTCCTCAATGGCCGACTTCAATTTTTGGGTCATCTCGGGATCAAACGCCTTCTTCTTGGCCAGCTCGTCTCTGAGACTTTTTTGCTTTGACTCAATATAAACGATCAACTCCTCTTCAAAAAAACGGATCTTATCTACCGGCACTTCATCCAGATAACCATTTACCCCTGCAAAGAGAATAATGACCTGCATTTCCGCGGCCAGAGGTCTGTATTGATTCTGTTTCAGGAGCTCAACCATCCGTACGCCGCGGGCCAGCTGTGCCTGAGTCGCTTTATCGAGGTCCGATCCGAACTGGGCAAAAGCCGCCATCTCCCGATACTGGGCCAGATCCAGACGAAGCGTCCCGGAAACCTGTTTCATTGCTTTAATTTGCGCTGATCCCCCGACACGGGAGACGGAAAGTCCCACATTGATCGCCGGCCGAATGCCCGAATAAAAAAGATCCGAAGCAAGAAAAATCTGGCCATCGGTAATTGAAATCACGTTGGTCGGAATATACGCTGAGACGTCGCCTGCTTGTGTTTCAATAATCGGAAGTGCCGTGAGAGAACCTCCCCCTTTTTCCTGGCTTAGTTTGGCCGCCCGCTCCAGCAGTCGGGAATGGAGATAAAAAACATCTCCGGGATAAGCTTCGCGCCCCGGAGGACGTCTCAATAACAGGGAGAGCTGCCGGTAAGCCACTGCATGCTTGGAAAGATCATCATAAATGATCAATGCATGGCGCCCGCTATCTCTGAAATATTCGCCCATCGTGGCCCCGCTGTACGGCGCCAGAAACTGAAGGGATGCTGGATCGCTGGCGCTTGCAGTGACGACAATCGTGTATTCCATTGCACCGGCATCTTCGAGGGTTTTCACGACCCGGGCAACTGTGGATTTTTTTTGTCCGATGGCCACATAAATACAGACCATATCCTGCCCTTTTTGATTGATGATGGTATCGACTGCAATGGCCGTTTTACCTGTCTGCCGGTCGCCAATAATGAGCTCCCTCTGTCCTCTTCCAATGGGAATCATCGCATCAATCGCCTTGATTCCGGTCTGCATGGGCTCCCGGACAGATTGCCGGTCGACAATCCCGGGGGCTATCACTTCAATCTTTCCACGCGCCTTGGCATTCAAGGGACCCTTTCCGTCCAGCGGCTCCCCGATAGGATTCAGAACCCGGCCCATTAAAGATTCTCCCACGGGAATTTCGGCAATACGCCCGGTCCTTTTGACTTTGTCCCCCTCTTTTATCTTTTGATCATCCCCGAGAATGACCACGCCGACATTGTCTTCTTCGAGATTAAGAACGACACCGAAAATTCCTTTAGAAAAATCGACAAGTTCTCCCGCCATTGCTTTTTCAAGTCCGTAGATCTTCGCAATACCGTCTCCCACCTGCAGGACTGATCCGACTTCAGCGATATCCACCGCTCCGTCAAAATCTTTGATCTGTTGTTTAATGATTTCTGTTATTTCTTCAGCTCTTATTTGCATGAATCACTCCCACATTGCCGTTTCACCCCAGTTCAAGGCGAAATTCGGGTTTCCCTCTTTTATAAAAACCTGTCTTATTCCATTAAATTATGCCTGAGTCGGCTGAGTTTCATTTGAAGGGTTCCATCAAATATTTTCGATCCGATCTGCACGCTCATGCCTCCCAGAATTTCGGGAGATACTTTAACAGTAAGCTGAATTTTTTGTTGAAACAGACGTTCGAATTTTTGAGCAAAACCATCTCTTTCATTCTCCAAAAGAGAAACCGGGACGGTCAGGAGAACAGGGGTCGTTCTGGAGAGTTCATTCTTCAATCGTTCCAATTCAGCCACTATTTCGGGAAGAAAGAGCAACCGGCTCTTCTTGACCAGCAAGGTCAGAAGACTTTTCATAGGGTTGGCGTAATCCGCTGGTATTTTCTCCCCAAACGGTCTATCGATCAGGCTTTTCAAAATCATTTTTTTGTCCTCAATACCAAACGAGGGACTGTAAAGAACATTTTTCAAAGAAGAATTGCCCCGGATCCCCTCGGAAATGGCTTTCAGCCTTTCGAGACACGACAGCAATACGTCGTCGCGCCGGGTCTGATGATAAATCAGTTCGAAAAGAGCTTTAGCGTATCGTTTCGCGAGCGTGTTGTTTCGCATGATCTTTCCAAGATGAATTTAATCAGAATTAAATTGGGAAAACTAGCATGATTGAGAGCCAAAAGTCAACTCTTAGTCGTCATTCCTGGTCATCATACTTCCAGTTTTTCGTAAAGGGAACGCGGGAAGGATTGGCTTTTACGGTTAAAACCTCAACGAACCCGATTTCTTCGCTATTCCTAAGCCCAAAATCAACCCAAAGTTCGTCATTTTCGATCATCTGACTCTGGAGTTTTCCGAAAGGGGTTTCCTTAAGCGAGTCGCCTGGAACAAGGATAAATCGAAGCCTTTTCACTTTGCCTTCTTCGATCCATTCCATCTTCTGGTTCACATATCTCTTTATGACCTGGTCAAGTTTTAAGGCCTCCGGAACCAGTTCAAAATGGATACCGAAAGCCTGCTCTTTAAAATCGAGATTTGTATAGGTCAGTGAGACAAAGGCATATCCCTTCCAGTGATCGACCGAAAACATTGCGGAAGAATAAGATTTTGTTTCCTCCTTTTCCGCATGGGTCCAATCTGAAAGCGCCGCCAGATGGATCTGCTCAGTCGTTGAAAATCCCTTCGAGCGGTAATAAGGGGTCAATAGCTTTTCTTGTGCCCACTGTGTCCATTCCCTGACATTTTTTAATTTCTGATTTTCCCCAAACCGGGTTAAGACTTCTCCTGAGTTCTCCCAATCTGAAAATTCTGCCCCATAACCTTCTTGAAAAGCAGAAAAAAGGAGCATGATTAAAAATATCCGGCAAACCGCTCTCATCGCCGACATTTTCTTCCTCTTACCGGAAGTCAAGATGACTGCCCACTTTTCGTCCATTTATTATCTTTAATCCCAAGATGCTCACGTATTAAAGTGAATAAAATCAATGTATTAAGATTAGACTCCGTTTGGCCTGCAAATTGCATTTTAAAGTGACCGATACCTGTCGTTAACAGGGCTAAGGACTCTCGTGCTTAACAATCCCACCATTGAAAATAATAGCCTTATCAAGATTTATAGCCTGAAAAATCGTGCCGCGTCGGCCATCGGCATCCTTGCTTCAATTGTTCTGACCCTTTTTCTCGTCACCAATCTTTCTCATACCAGAATTGTCAACCCACCTTTTCCACTTTCAACTTTTCAACCCATTCATCACCTGACCTCGGGCAAACTCGCTTTCACGTTATTTGGCATTCTTTCGGCGCTCAGCATCCTCCTGTTTTCTTATTTTCCAAACGTGGTGATGACGGAGCAAGGAATTAAGCTCGGCTGGAAATTCGGGGGTAAATTCGGACTGACCTACCGGCATCGTATTTCCTGGAATCAAATTGCCCAGGTGGATTCAGGAGGATCTCGAATGATTCAATGGTCCCCGAATACGTTTATCATCTACCATACCGGGAAAGTTCCGGTAGGCCGGTCATCAGACCTGGAGAATGCGGTTATTTCAACCGGACTCGGCCTGAATAACTATTGTCGTATCCTAAACCAGGTCATTCAAAAAGCACCTCAAGCTAAAACCGATCCCCTGACTCTCCGCCTGATCAAGCAGTGTCACAACGGTTAGGCTTTCAGCATCCTTTAGTTCGCGGTCACCCATAAATAACCGAGTAAAATAATCAAACCGCCATGTAATATTGGAAAAATCAGAAAACCGGGATCAAATCCGCGTACTCGCCATGTTTCAGGATAAAATCCTTTTGAGGCTTCCATGATGCCATTTTCAAAAAATCCCATCTGTTCTTCCAGACTGATCAACATCCGTTTGGCCTGTTCATGTCGGGATTTATGCTGGTAGAGGTGGTAACAGATACCCAATTCAAAAATAACTGCCGAAGCGATCATCGGGAAAAAGGCGGATCTCAGAATGACACCGTTCGATCTTAACCAGCCTCCAATAAAAATCAAGGTCAAAAAAAGCGCCGAAGAGAGCGATGCCACCTTTAGAATCTGGTCGCGCCGGTGATAAACCTCCCGTTTAAACAGGGGATAGAGAACCTTGAAAATCTCAATCTTTTCCTCCCGGCTAAATGAACTCATTTTTTAAAATTATCATTTTAAATCAAGAAAAACAAGGAGAGATATCCCGTCTGTTCAAGGGGGATGCGCGGAAATGAGAGGGGCCGGCACAAGATGTATCCAGAAATTGTACCGGGGAATGTGAGCAGATCCAACAGGGGGAAAAGGCGTGTTGTAGGCAATTGCGTTCGAGTAAGACATTTCCGCTGAATATTTCCTGTTTTTTGAAATCATCTTGTAAAGGTCGTAATTTCTGCTTTCCGTCTGATTTGTCGTTTTGGAGACGGTCTCCCATTGTTCTTTCAGGCAATCTGAAACTGAATGAAACTCCTGCTCCGTTATCTCCGACAAAATCGTCTCCTGAAGGCTCACAAGACCTGATTTCCCTTTCTCAAACAGAACAATCAGATTCCCTTTTAATTTTAGACCGTCAGTCAGAGAATTAACCTCGGCGGCCGCCCAGTAGTACTGAATTTTTTTTCCGTGAAGAACCTCGTGAACATCCGACTTTAAGTTTGCCGGTGGGCCATAGGCTTCCAGGTACTCTTCCACACCCGCACCGGGAAACGCCCGGGTGGTTTCCGGCAATTCGATTAAAAAGAATAAAAGAAATCCCAATACCCATTTCATCACGGCAATTTTGTCAGGGAGAGGGAAATCCCGGCTCCAGCGACTCTCCCCTGTTTTGAAAGACCATATAGGCCTCGAGCGCAGTTAATTCCTTACTCCCAAGCTCATAGGCTTTCCCCTGAAGCGGGATGACCACGCACCAATTGATAAACTGCTGGGCCGAAACCACAGACCCCATCTGTGATTTAAACTTGGGAAAGGTTTCAGGATGGGTCGCGGCCGCGTCGGGATGACAATGGTTGCAAGACATGCCATTTGATCCGAGATTGCGGTCATACCAGAGTTTTTCTCCAAGGGCCACAGCGGCAGAAAAGGATCGTTTCTCTTTTCTCACCAGGTCCTCCCGGAAAACCGGACCTTGAGCCTCTTTTCTTTGTTCCGCCCCTTCTCCAAGGAGATCGATTGGAGACAGGAAGGCCGTAAGGATGAAAACACCCATCATTTGACAGATCATCCTTCGGGCGGATTGAGGGTCCACTCTACATCCTCCTGCCGAATTTGTGTCTGATTCCCCTCCACCTTTCCCCATCCCAGGCCATCGTAAAAATTCGCCGGACTGGGTCTTGGCATCCTGGGGCTCCCATTGGGCACGCCGGTCTCGGGGTAGGGATAGGGCCAGGAAGTCGCTAATGTAGAATAAAATTGAATGTGATCAATTTCGTTTCGAACCACCTGGTGTACATGCCCGTGAAAGACCGAAACCTGTTTAAAAGGTTTCAACAAGCGGTGTGCTTCCGGAGCGTCTTCGACCCAGAAGTTCCATTTTCGATAATAATGATAAAGTGGGGGGTGAATAAAGAGAAGTACGGGTGTCTGACGATCCACTCCTGAGAGTTCGTTTTCAAGCCAATGAAGCTGTTCATTTCCAATTCGAAAAGGACCCGGCGTCCTGTTTAAAGTCCCGGCGACTTCCATGCGTTCTTCCGGGGTGAGCCCTTTTTCCGTCCAAAAATCTTCTAAATGGATCCCGTTCAAGAGGACGCAGAGATAGCCTTTATGATGAAAAGCGAAAGGGAGTTTTTCCTTCATGACATGGGTCTCGTAACTTTTTCCCATATCAAAATACCAGTCATGTTCGCCCGGGAGAAAATAGGTTTTCGGAATTAAACCGGAGATCATTTTCGAAAAACGGATCATTTGTTCTGGCGTGCCGTCATGAACTGCGTCTCCCATATATACGACAAAGTCCGGAAGGGGTTTGAGTCGATTGATTTCATGGATCGCCATTTCGAGGCGATTCTCGAGACGGGAGTTCCGGGATCCCATGAGATGGCTGTCTCCCAAAAGAGCAAATCGAAAGGATACGTCAGAGGCCAGGGCGCGAGAAATGTCCCCCGGCCATCCTTTTATGCCGGGAGCTAAAACCAGGCTAGCTCCTGCAAGCAACGAGGTTTGAATAAAACGTCTGCGCGTAATATTCACGGAAGCTTCTCCGCCAGTTTCTCCGCTTCCTGTACCATTCCGCTTAATATTTCAATTCCTCCCTCCCAAAACGATTTCTGGGAAAGATCGATATTAAAATCGTGCAGGAGCTCCTGCGGACTTTGAGATCCTCCTGAACTAAGAAGTCTGAGGTATTTTAAAACAAAATTTTCAGGATCCTTGAGATAAGCACGATAAAGAGAAAGGACGAGCAGTTCCCCAAATGCGTAA
>JACQBW010000014.1 GCA_016194305.1 Nitrospirota bacterium
ATCAGTTTTGAAGTGGGGAATAATAACCAGCTGGTTATTAATGCTACCTCTTATAACAAGGACGGCAAAAAAATTGCCCAGGTTGCAAAAAATGTCATGGTCATTAACGATAATAATGAAAATCAGATCGTGATCCAGCCAAACAATGTCAAAGTAAAACGCAAAAAGGATGGCGTAGTCCTTGTAGATGTCACGCTGGTCGATCCGAATACAGTCAAATTAAGAGGATTTTTCTGCGTCGGAAAGGATTATTTTATGGCCACGCCGGCCAAGATGATTCTTAATCCTCCCATCGGCAATTTCTGAGATTCAAGATCACCTTGAATTCGAGAAGCATTTTTCATGTAGTCGTCCTGTTCAATTCGGTTCCTTCCTCATTCAAACAGCTTATTTCCTCTGGAGAATTTCCCATTCCAAAATAATTTTAGATATTGCCCTATTGTAAATGCGCAATTCTTGTACTCCTAATTTATTTAATGTCCAGGCACCCATTGTGTCCCCGGGAAACAGTATGAAAAACTTTCGGATGGAAAAGACGCATCACTCCCTAATTCATGACGGCGTCGCTGAGCATGAACAGACTCTTATGCCGGGAAGGCCCTTCTGGGTCCTATTTGCCGCCAACCTTGGAATTGGAACATGGCTCATGGGCGTTTTGGTGGCAAAAATGGGTTTGGATTTCGCAAACGGCATGATGGTCCTCCTTCTTGGTAGTCTGATTGGCAGCATCCTGCCAGCCTGGACCGCGATAATCGGTCCCCTCTCTCAATTGTCTCAAATGGAATCCGGGCGACTTGCACTTGGCCAGGCAGGAAAAAAAGTGGCTGCTTTTTTAAACTGGGTCGGTGCGGTGGGTTGGGACGTCATTAATAATATTATTTCGACTTCGGCGGTGATTATCCTTTTTGGAATGGTCGGAATAGACATCCCTTTCTGGCTGGCCTTGGCAGGTTTGGTCATCAGCCAGACGATCTTGGGCATATACGGGCACCATCTGATTCAGGATGCCTCAAAATACACAGGAGCCTTGCTCGCGCTGTTTTTCGTAGTCATCGGTCTGATTGCGACAAAACAGGCCTCCGCCTTTTCCGTCCAGGATAAGCCGGCGAATATTAAAGAGATCCTGTCAGCCCTGGCTCTGATCACGATATATAACACGACCGGGTGGACTACTTTTACGGCAGACTACACAAGATATTTGCCCAAAAAAACAAAAAGTCGAACGGTATTTTTTGGAATTTATCTCGCATTGTTCTTCTCTCTGCTCCTGCTAGGATTCTTCGGCTTTATGACTGCTTCAACCGTGACGGAAGAAACTCCAGCGGGAGTGATGAAGGGACTGCAGAATCTCACCGGACATTTCTCACCGCTTGTTCTATTACTCGTTGGTTTTTCGGCGATACCTGCCAATGCGGTCAACGCAAATTCTGCGGCTTACAGCCTGATCTCTTCAGGTTTCAGATTTTCGCGGCCTCATGCCGCGCTCTTTAGCGGTATTGTCGGTTACATCGTCTGTCTCTTTGCGTCCCGCTCTTTTGTCGAGTTTTTTGAGAACTTTCTCCTTCTATTTGCCCACTGGATAGTACCTTGGGCGGCGATTATCCTGGTTCATTGGTATTGGGTCGGAAGGCACAATCAAAAGACTCCTTTAGGATTCACCAGGGGAGCCGTTCTGCTTGGCGTGGTTTCAATCGGCTCAATTCTTCTGTTCTCTTCCAATGCACTCTATACTGGACCCATTGCCGCTCGCCTTAATGGATTGGACATAGGTCCGTATGTCGGATTTATTGTAGCTGCCCTTACCTACCTGGGGCTCTTCGTGTTTTTTCCCGAAAAGAATCAATAGGCCACTTATAACTTAAACACCTGCAAGTCTTTGAAAAAGCGAACCGACAAAGACTGCGGATTAATCGAGTCATTGGACCTGTTTTAAATAAATACTTCGAACGGGCCGCAGGCGTTTCCTTCTTTTTACGAGTTGTATTCTTTGGTATCTACGTTAGGAATAAAATCGAGGTTTTCAGGTAAGACAAATCCGGTGATACTTTAAATTGGGCTTAAAACTATATTTTTAAAATGGATAAAGTTATCATGGAAAGTATACCCGAGCTTGAGAATATAAAATGAATAAAGATTTTAAACCTCCCATCAGACTTTGGGTCAGGAAATACAAAAGTAATGTTTTCATTTCACTCATTATTATGTTGGTTACCATCTTAATACTGGATGAAACAATTCTAAGGGACAGAACTTATTTTTTTAGAACCGGTATTAATTTCATCATTCTGGCTGTTTTCGGATTGGGTTGGATTGTCGTCTATTATGTCAAGCCCACCTGGTTTAAACACTAGCTGCTTATTCCAACGGTGGCCCCTGGCCGAATGAAATTGTGGCAGGAATTGGGATCAGATTCAGTCAGGTTTCCACTTCAATAACGACAGGGAGGTACTCCAGGCCTCTCTCAATCCTCGCGTTAAACCATTTAACGACAAAGAGGCTTAAAGCCAGACCGATCAGTGCGCCCA
The DNA here is from genome assembly GCA_016194305.1 of Nitrospirota bacterium. Classification (NCBI taxonomy): domain Bacteria; kingdom Pseudomonadati; phylum Nitrospirota; species Nitrospirota bacterium. The sequence goes on from JACQBW010000014.1 coordinate 2,526, forward strand.
TGGCCGAATAAAGCTGGCTATGAATCTTTTGATCCAAAAACATCGAAAGGATTTGCCCGATAATTGCTCCACCAATTAATGAAAGGAGCGGAAACCCGTAGACCCAAAAGGCAGGGTAGAGATAATTTGCCGGTTCAACGGCAACTTTCACTTTTTGACCGACGGTGACTCCGAACGGATCTTTTGCTCTCAGGATCATACGATTGCCATCGGGTTTGCAAATGTGAGTCGTTGGACAACCTTCACAAGCCTCCGTCCGCTCCATGGATATTAAGACCTGTCCCCCTTTTTGCTCAACTACGATTCCCTCTTCGATAACCATCGTTTTCTTCCTCTTTTAAAAGCTTGTACTCGATACTATCCACCAAAGCCTGCCAGCTTGCTTCGATGATATTTTCAGAAACTCCGACTGTTCCCCATTTGCCCTGTTCATCACCCGATTCAATGAGCACCCGCACTTTAGAGCGGGTCCCTCCTGTCGCGGCAAGCACTCTGACCTTATAATCCAGAAGTTTAACATGTTTCAATGCTGGATAAAACTTTTCTAATGCCTTTCTCAGACCATTGTCAAGCGCATTGACCGGGCCATTACCCAACGCGACCGTATGTTCCATGTCATGGCCGACTTTGAGTTGAATGCTCGCTTCGGATACCGTCTCTCCGTTCTCCATCTGTTTCTCAACAATGACCCGAAACTTGATTAATTCAAAAAACCTCTTATGCTTTCCTACCGCTTTTCGCATCAGGAGTTCAAAGGATCCTTCTGCCCCTTCAAACTGGAATCCCTGGCTTTCGAGTTCCTTTAAAGAGTGAAGAAGCTCCTGAAGTTCTTTACTTTTCTCGGAAATCTTAATCCCATAAACATTTGCCTTTTGCAGAAGATTGCTTTTTCCAGAATAGTCGGAAATCAGAAAACGTTGGCGATTTCCGACTCTTTGAGGCAGAACATGCTCATAAGTTTCTGATTTTTTTCGAACCGCATGAACGTGAATTCCTCCCTTGTGGGCAAATGCGCTCTCCCCGACATATGCCGCTTTCTTGTGATGAGGAAGATTTGCAATTTCACTCACGAACCGGGATACTTCGGAGAGTTTCTTCATCTGATCGTCTGAAATACATTCCACTTTCATCTTCAATTTCAAATTAGGAATCAACGAACAAAGATTCGCATTGCCGCACCGTTCGCCATAACCGTTGATCGTGCCCTGAACCTGTTTTGCGCCTAATTCCACTGCAACCAGCGCATTGGCAACCGCCGTTTCCGAATCATTGTGAGTATGAATGCCAAGAGGCGTCCGGATCTCCCCATCGACAACACGAAAGATCTCCCGAACTTCCCAGGACATCGTTCCGCCATTGGTATCGCAAAGGATGATGGTTTCCGCACCCGCTTCTTCCGCTTTTTTTAGTGTTTTTATGGCATATTCAGGGTTGGCTTTATAACCATCGAAGAAATGTTCCGCGTCATAAAATACCCGCTTCTTTTTTGAAACCAGATAGGCCACTGAATCAGAGATCAGTTCAAGATTTTTCTTTAAAGAGATATTTAGGGCTTCCTCGACATGAAGGTTCCAGCTCTTACCAAATATGGTAATCACGGGCGTTCCAGCCCTGATTAATTCCCTCAGGGTAGAATCTTTAGAAGGACGGTTTTGGGCCCTTCGGGTTGAGCCGAATGCGACAACCGTTGAATTCTTTAGAGAAAGCTTCTTGACCTCTTTAAAATAGTCAATATCTTTCGGATTGGCACCGGGCCATCCGCCCTCTATAAAGTGAACGCCCAGTTCATCAAGCTTTTGAGTAATCCTTAATTTATCCTCAACTAAAAAAGAGATATCCTCTGCCTGGGCACCATCCCTTAATGTGGTATCGTAAATTTCCACAAAACGCATCGATCCCGCTTACTCCCTAAAATTACACCCTTAAACCGGCAAGTTAAGATTTGGCCGCCAGCGCTTTTCCGAGACCAAAAACTTCATGCAACGACCTGACGGCCAGCTCCGTATATTTCGCGTCAATCACGCAAGAGATTTTAATTTCGGATGTGCTGATCATCATGATATTAATCCCCTCTTTTGCAAGCGTCTCAAACATCTTGGCAGCGACCCCCGAGTGCGAACGCATGCCTACACCCACAATGGAAACCTTTGCGATATCTTCTTTGATCTGAAGATCTCCGGTACCGATCTCTTTTGCAATTTTGTTGACGATCACAACCGCCTCTTTCAGATCTCCTCTGGGGACCGTAAAAGAAATGTCCGTCGATCCATCCTGGCTGACATTCTGTATGATCATATCGACGATAATGTTGGCCCCGGCGATATCGCCAAATATTTTGGAGGCAATACCCGGCCGGTCGGGGACCCCCGTCATCGTGACTTTCGACTGATTTTTATCAAACGCAATTCCAGATACAACGACCTGTTCCATCGATCGATCCTCCCGGGTTACCCATGTTCCGCTCTTATTATTAAAACTTGAGCTGACCAGCACGGGGACATTATATTTCATTGCAAACTCAACAGACCGGGTCTGAAGGACTTTGGCCCCAAGACTGGCAAATTCCAGCATCTCTTCATAGGAGACTTTTTCCAATTTTCTCGCCGAATGACAAATATTCGGATCGGTTGTATAAATACCGTCGACATCTGTATAAATGATACATGAATCCGCATTGAGTGCCGCGGCCAACGCGACCGCGGTCGTGTCGGACCCTCCCCGGCCAAGGGTCGTCACATCCGAGCGTTCATTTATTCCCTGAAAACCTGCAACCACAGGTATCACTCCCTCCTTAAGAGCTTCGAGTAACCGGTCCCCGGCGATCTTCTCAATTCGGGCTTTGGTATGAACATTGTCGGTCAGGATTCCGACCTGCCTTCCGGTAAACGATTTGGATTTAAGTCCCAAATCCAAAAGAGCCATAGCAAGAAGCGCAATGGTAACCCTTTCCCCGGTGGAGAGGAGCATATCCATTTCTCTCTCATTCGGAGATGCCGAAATCTGATTTGCCAATTTCAAAAGCCGGTCGGTTTCTCCGCTCATGGCCGAAACCACGACGACGATATCATCTCCTGTTTCTTTTGCGGCTGCAACTCTTTTTGCGACGTTCTTGATGCGGTCCACTGATCCAACGGAGGTGCCTCCATATTTATGGATGACTAATGCCATTCTATTTCCACTCCCCTCCATGAATAAATCGAGGCATGAGTTGCCAAGACTCCTTGAGCGTCAGCCCGGATTTCTTACTGATTCCCGGGGAGGCGATCAGAAAAAACACCTCTTTTTCAATCGGAATATGGGAGCTTTTCCTCGGGAATCGTTTCAATCCGGCACTTTCTATGAACAAGAACCTCCAGTTCCCCTCTTTTTCCAGAATATCAAGGACAGGAGCCAGAAAACAGTCGTTAAATGCCGGGACGAAAGTACCTTGATCATTTTTTCCTGACGAAATATGGACAAAAACAAAATCTTCAGCACTTAAGCTTTTTACCACCCCTTTGGATAGCGCAGTGAGGCGATCCTTCAGCGGTTTTTCTTCAGTTCCGGTAATTTCAACTGAAGTCAGTCCCGTCAGATTTGCCAACCCGTGAATCACAGCATCCTCGGCAATAACGGCACCTCTTAAATTATATCGTTCTTCCCAGGTCGCCAATTCGATCGCCTTTCCAGGTCTGGACAGCCAGATTCCGTTTAGAGGGGATTTCTCCTGAGCAATCCGCTCTTCATTCAAAGGATGCTGTTGAAGAAACTGGCTTGCGACCTCCATACAGCGGGTAAGAATATTTCCGCCCTCACCTTTGGGAAGGGAGGAAAAGATGGATTGACCGGAAATTTCTTCTGTCGAGACAGTCTGAATTTTGGATTTTCCTCCAACCCAGACCATCAGATGCGAAAAATTACTGACAGGATAGAAAACAATTGATTCGGTTCCAAGCTGTTCATTAATTTCCCGAATCAGTTCTTTTCCTAACTCATCATCGGCCCGATCAGAAGGCGCCATCTCCAAGGCTATTTTGGGGCCGAATTTCTGGAAATAGTAACCTTCCTGCGCATGTTTGAGCGTCACCAGGTCACAGCAGAAAGCGACATCCTCCTTTTCGAGATGGATACCCGCCCTGGCGGCCAGGATAGAACCTTCGCCGTTATAACATTGATTCGGATCGTAGCCCAGGATCGGAAGGATTGAAATAAATTCGTCTTGCGTGGGAAGAGTCGTTTGGAGTTGAACCCGACCTGACCAGCCTTCATCCGCCAACCGCTTCAGGCGGGAAGAGTCTTTATGAAGGTTCGTATTGGACGGGGAATCTTCGGGTCCGCTGACCCAGAGAGCCAGATATTTCATATTTTCAGGAATCCTTCAATCTAATAGCCTAGTACTTTCACGACGTCGTCAAAATTGGCCTGAACCGTCGTCGGTTTCTGGGCAGAGGTCATGGCCATATCCGGGTCCTTCAAGCCGTGTCCCGTCAAGGTACATACGACCACGTCTCCCTCTTTCAATTGACCGCTCTTGTGCAATTTCAAAACGCCCGCAAAAGATGCGGCTGACGCAGGTTCGCAGAATACACCCTCCTTGCCCGCGATCAGACGGTAGGCATCGACAATTTCATCGTCTGTCACCAAATTAATCTCCCCTTTCGATTCTTTAATCGCCTGGAGAGCGGGTTGCCAGCTCGCGGGATTCCCGATTCGGATCGCTGTAGCAATGGTCTTAGGTTTTTGAATCACTCTCCCCATGACTATCGGCGCGGCACCGGCAGCCTGGAATCCGATCATTTTAGGGAGCTGGCTAATTTTCCCTTTGGCAAAATATTCTTTATATCCTTTCCAGTAAGCGGTGATATTGCCGGCATTTCCGACCGGAAGAAAATGATGGGTCGGAGGATCTCTCAATTGATCGCAAACCTCAAATGCCCCCGTTTTTTGACCTTCAATCCGATAGGGATTGATCGAATTAACCAGCGTAATTGCATATTTTTCAGAAATCTGTTTCACAATGCTCAACGCCTCATCAAAGTTTCCTTTGACCTGGACCACAATCGAACGATGCATCATCGCCTGGGCAAGTTTTCCAAGCGCGATTTTCCCTTCCGGAATGAGAACATAGACCTTGATCCCTGCCCTTGCACCGTAAGCGGCGGCAGAAGCGGAAGTATTTCCCGTGGAAGCACAAATAACCGCTTTGGATCCAGCTTCCACGGCCTTTGAAATGGCCAGAGTCATCCCACGGTCTTTAAATGAACCGGTCGGATTCGAGCCTTCAAATTTCAGATAGAGTTCAATCGGGAGTCTTAAATGCCGCGTCAAATTATAACATCGGATGAGCGGCGTGTTTCCTTCATTGAGCGTCACAACCGGCGTGTTCTCAGTAACGGGAAGAAACTCCTTGTATTCCTGAATGAGGCCCTTCCATGCTTGTTTCACTTAAGTTTCTTCTCCTTCCACCCGGATGAGCAACGGTTTTTCAGAAACATAGGGATGTTCGTCTATTTTTTCGAGAGCCAGCCGGATATTTTTACCGAGGCACCGATGCGTCATCATCACCACCGGAACCGTCTCCCCCGCAAGACGTCCTTTTTGTATCACCGCGGAGATACTAATCTGATGTTCCCCTAAAATTCCCGAAATATGGGAAAGAACACCCGGATTGTCCAATACCATGAATCGAATATAATAGAAACTTTCTATTTCATCAATACTCTTGATTCGAATGGGCATTCTCTCTTCGGGCAGAAACGACATGAGCGGCACTCTCGTTCTTAGGGGTTTTTGCTCTTCTAAGGAAGACAATTGCATGATATTCCTTGAAATATCGATCAAATCGCTGACGACGGCGCTTCCGGTGGGCATATCTCCCGCACCCCGGCCGTAATACATGGACTTCCCGACTGCATTTCCAACCAGGTATATGGCATTGAAAACGCCGTTGACAGACGCAATCATTTCGTTCTCCGGTACCATCGTGGGGTGGACTCTTGCTTCAACTTCGTCCCCTTTTTTCTTGGCAATTCCGAGGAGCTTTATTTTAAATCCAAATTCTCTCGCATACTCGATATCAAGCGGCGTAATCTGGGTAATTCCTTCAGTATAGATATCCTTGAAGTTTACGGGAGTTCCAAATGCAAGGGAGACCAAAATAGAAAGCTTGTGGGCCGAATCAATCCCTTGAATATCAAAGGTGGGATCCGCCTCTGCGTAACCCAGCCGTTGTGCTTCTGCCAAGACGGTTTCAAACGAGAGTCTCTCTTCCGTCATTTTGGTCAAAATATAGTTGGAGGTTCCGTTAATAATTCCGTAAAAAGATTCAATCTGGTTCGCTGCGAGCCCTTCTTTTATTATCCGGATAATGGGAATTCCTCCGGCGACGCTCCCTTCAAAACCAATGTCGAGACCCATTTTGTTGGCCGCGGCGTAAAGCTCCTCGCCATATTCCGCCAGAAGGGCTTTATTGGCGGTGACAACATGCTTTTTATTTTTAAGTGCGCTTAGCAAGATTGTCTTCGCCGGTTCAAATCCACCGATCAATTCAACCACAATATCGACTCCCGGATCATCTACGACTTTTCTGAAATCGGTTACGAAGGAAATTTTAGAATGGGGAAGGAGACTCTTTTTTCTCTGATCCATGTCGGCCACCATCGAAAGTTCGATTGGAGCACCGACTCTTTTTTGAATCAAGGCACTATTCTCATGAAGAATTCGGGCCACTCCCAATCCAACTGTTCCAAGTCCGATCAGTCCGACCCTGATTTTGTCTCTGGCGAGGGCTTTCATGATTTTTGTTTCAGCACCTTTTTAATTCCGGCGATTGCCTGTCGCGTTCTATGTTCATTTTCAACCAATGCAAAACGCAAATAACCCTCACCCATTTCTCCAAAACCCACACCTGGCGTTACGGCAACTTTGGCCTTCTGTAAGAGGACCTTTGAAAATTCAAGGGATCCCATCTTTCTAAACGGTTCCGGTATCGGCGCCCATACAAACATGGTGGCCAGCGGCATATCTACTTTCCAGCCAATCCGGTTTAGGCCCTTGACCAGTACATTTCGTCTCTTTTGGTAAGTTTCAATGACCTCTTTCACACATTCCTGTGGTCCGTTCAAAGCGATAATACTCGCAATTTGTATCGGCTGAAAAATGCCGTAATCGAGATAGCTCTTCATCTTCGCCAGCGCTCCAATAATCTCGCGGTTTCCGACACAGAAGCCAACCCGCCATCCCGGCATATTGTAACTTTTGGAAAGAGTATAAAACTCTACTCCAACATCTTTTGCCCCCGCCACCTGCAAGAAACTGGGGGCCTTGTATCCATCAAAAACCAGATCCGCATAGGCCAGGTCATGTATCACGATGAGATCCTGCTTTTTGGCAAACTGGACTACTTTCTCAAAAAACGGGAGATCGACGACCGCCGTGGTCGGATTGTGAGGGAAATTCAGAATGAGGATTTTAGGCTTGCTCTCTGCCGCTTCATAGGCGGATTCCAGTGTGGCAAAAAAGTCATCCCCTGGCCGAAGTGGAAATTGCAAGATTTTGGCACCCGCAATGATCATGCTATAGGCATGAATCGCGTAAGTGGGGCCCGGAATCATGACCGTTTCACCCGGTTCAACAATGGCAAGCGCCAGATGTGAAATCCCCTCTTTCGAGCCGATTGTCACGATCGCTTCGGTTTCAGGATCCAGCGTGACGCCATATAGCCGTTGATACCAGTCGGTGATGGCCTTCCTTAATTTCGGGATCCCTTTGGAAAGCGAATACCGATGATTTCGCGGATCCTTTACCGCTTCGACCATCTTTTCTACAATATGTTCCGGAGTCGGCATATCGGGGTTTCCCATCCCGAAATCAATAATATCCTCTCCTCTTCTTCTTGCCTCCACTTTCATGGCAGTAACCGTACTCAGGACATAGGGAGGAAGCTGATTAATTCTATAAAAGTTTCGCAATTTCTGCCCTTTTCATCATGTTTTCCATACTGGCACGAGTGGGATCACCTACATCACCAGATATTGTAAGGTGTGCCGTCCAGCCCTACGAGATCGCTTCCGCTATGCAGGTCGTGGATGCCACCTTCCTCGCCTTCGGCCTGAATTTCTACCCAGCTGTCGGAAGAAAGCGTAAAGGGATCCCTCGGAATAGATCGAATATATTCCCCTTCCACAAGAGATCGAAGCGACGAAGGATATTTTCCATGATCCGCATAATATTGATCGATCACATCCCGAATGGTAAAAAGATCTTTCTTAAGGACCGCTTCATTCGCGGTGACTGTGGCCGATTTATAAGAAGGAGCCGCTACAGAAAGGAGAATTCCAATGATCGTGATGACAATCATCAACTCGATCAATGTAAAGCCTTCCGTCCTTAACACTGGATTCCTGACTAATTTTTTCTTCACCCGAACCTTTCGATCGCTCGACTTTCCCTAAAATGAAACCAAAATCTGATCCGGATCAAGGATCCTGGCGAAGAACAAACGGGGAAACCCCTTCTTCTCTCGCAATCAATCCGGCGTTCCGGTCCGCTTCGCTCGCACTCTTAAATTGTCCCAATCTTACCCGGTAGACCATTCCGCCGGGCGTTTCAAAAGAAAAGATACGAACAGGCAGTCTAAACTGATTTTGAAGTTTATTTTGAAATAATATCGCATTCTCTTTTATTGAAAATGCCCCCACTTGAAGCGTGTAATATGCACGATCATCCGTGAGTGGCATCCGGACTACCTTGAATTTTACCTCCGCGGTCCCTTTTTGAACAATGTCAAGAGCAGAGGCCGCGCCATACGATAGATCCAGAATTCTCCCGGCCACAAAGGGTCCACGATCGTTGACCTTGACGACAACGGATTTTGAATTATCCATCGAAACAACTTTTATTAGGGTCCCGAGAGGAAGAGTCCGGTGGGCGGCAGAAAGTCCATACATGTCATAGGTTTCGCCATTACTTGTTTTTCTTCCATGAAACTCCTTGCCATACCAGGAGGCGATACCTCGACACCAGTCAGTGTCCGGAGAAAGCTGACACTGGGCGGGTTCTACCGCAGTTCTAATTGGACGCGAAGAAAAGCAACTTGAAAGAAACAACACCGCAAGTAAGATGAATCCGGATGTTTTTTTCAAGCGATCTTGATGACCTTTTTTTTGCAGCGGTAACAATAACTCTTTGCATTGAGGATTCCACCGCAGGTGGGGCAGATATCAAGGCGCCTTTCACCGCCGCGTCTTTCCGATCCCCGACGTTCCAGATTCCGCCGTTCGTCAAAAGCACGCCTTTCGCTGGAACGATTACGATTTTCGGAATCTCTCACCTTTTAGATCCCTTTTTTCCTTTATCCGCGGGTTCTGACAACTTTTCAATGGCACGCTTTTTGCCATCTTCCAGATCCAGAAACCGGACACCGACACCCTGAGAAATAATACCATCTTTCATGATTTCCCGTTTCCAGACCACTTCACCTGTACAAGAGACTTTGGTCTTATTGTCAGGAAGCATCATTTCGATCGGTATTCGATCGCCCACTCTCAAATTGCTCTCCGTGGTCAGAGAAAGCCCCCCTTCGCTGATATCATTCGCGTAGGCGAGAAAGAGACGATTGGCCTGTTTACCCTTTACTTCCATGACAACAAGCGGGATGCGTTGAGACTGCCTTCGTTCCATCATTTCAGATTTAAGACTGGAAGCATTCTTCGCAGATTTAGAATCTTTCATGGATCTCCTTCAATTCAAAAAGATTTTCGGGTTTGTTTCTAAAGCAAATAATAACAACTTTAGAAAAAAGGGTCAACGAAAATGGGGGAGAAAATTCGTTTTTGAAGAGGTTTAAGTTATAGGTTCGTTGCGCAATCCGAAATCCCCGCGGTCAAGATTCCTCCAAAAATAAAAATAACATTTCCTGAAGATGTCGCGGAAAAGCAAAGAACGGGCTTGGGAAGGAGCGATGATGCACTCCAGGACAAAAGACCGGTAGAGGCGGGAGACGAATAAATGTTCTGCACAATCGTTTCCGCTGTATTCAACGAACCGGAAACCCCGCCAATTAAGTAGATTTGATTATTGTCCTGCAAATACAGGCTGACCGCTTTACTGACGCCTCCGAAAGGGAGCGGGTAACCGTTGCAGGGAGAAAGTGAACAGGTGACCGATGTTCCGAGAACATCAAAAATAAACGCAGTATCGGAGTTTCTTTTTCCATCCCATCCTCCAAATACAGCGATCTGATTCGTTGGAAGAGCAACTGCCGCAGGAGTGAAGAGCTTCTTGGGCATGGTATATCGGGTAACAGAGGTCGTCGAAAATGTCGCCGAGATGAGATTATACCCATAAATCTTGTCTGAAAAAACCGTCGTCTGAGATCCAACGCAATTTGGACTGCAGGTTGTAAAGTCCGGAAGGCCTGATTCTAATCCCCCGATCACAAACAGGGCATCTCCTGAAACTACCGACGCCTGACCGGTTTCTTCAACCGGGAGGTCTCCAACCCAGGTCCATTGACTTAAAAGGGGAACCGGGGGAATCGACTTATCCATCGTAATGGTGGCCCGGTAAATTGCTTTCTGAAATCCACCTGTGCTTATTCCTCCGATCACATAAATATTGTTATTATAAATGACTGTAGAATGACCTCTTATATTGGGCAAATTATTTGAGTTGTCGACGACCCATGGCGTGAGCAAGCCTGCACTGTTGATCAAACTCCGGTACACAGTATTGACATTGATCGGATCCGTCGCCAGGAGAGGATCATAGTAGGCTCCACCAATGACATAGACAAAGGATTGTCTTGAATTAGGATCCGTGTAAGTGGCCGCCGTCGACTGAAAGAGCGGCTGAGGAAGCGTCACCGGAGAGACCGAAACCGAGGAAAGCGGTGAACCTCCCCCACCTCCTGATACAGGCGACGTCTGAACTACAATGATTTGATCAGTTGAAGACTGCTGGACTGAGGGTGTGTCCTGCGTTTTTCCTCCACAGCTTAGCAGGATATTTATGAAGAACGTAGCAATCAAAAATCCGTAGACGTTTTTTGGACGCAAAAATAGCTTCATTACCATTTATATAAAGCAAAAAACAGACCCGAATTGCAAGATGATTTATCGAGATTTAACCTGTTGATATTGCTTAACTATTTTATGCTTGTCTCAAAGGGAACCGAAATCTTGATTATATGGAAGGAAGTTTTTTACCCAAGAGGTGAAAAATAAAGACGTCAATGAGGTGGCTGATCTCTTGAATGACCTCTTCTGTCGGCTTGATTCGCAAGATCAAATCGTGATCCATTTTGAATGTCTGCTTTAAAATGGCCAACGCAGGCAGCGAAACCGGAAACGAATAAGAGGGATTTTGAGAAGCACATGCTAAACAGACCATGCCCCCCAAAAATGGAGAAAGTTGCCCATCCTGATTCGTCCCGTGACATTTAACGCACCGATCCAGGAAGAGTTCATATCCGGAATAACCCAGAAGTTTCAATTTATAGAGGTGGATCGCACCCACCGAGACATCATCGGATTTGATCTGATTTAACAGAGTCAGAAACAGACTAAAAATTGACGCGCAGGGATCCCCTTCCGGAGACAATGATTCAACACAGATCGAAAAATGAGCCGTCTGAAGTATTTTATCATAATCACATCTGATTCTTTGGAACGATTCAATAATGTCGGACTGAAAAAGCCGGTACAAGAAGCGTGAATTCTTATCGTATATGACAAGCCGTCCATAGGTGAACGGCTCCAAAGAGCTCCCATATTTATTTTTGAGTTTTCGAGCCCCTTTGGCGACTGCTTTGATTTTGCCCAGCTTATGCGAATAAAAGGTCACTAATTTGTCGGCCTCCCCCAGTCTGAGCGAGTTGAGAACGATTGCTTCGGTTTCGATCAGCGGCACGGAAAATTCCTTTAAAATCCGAATTGCGTTGGAAAATGAGACAACAACAGGATGAACGAAAGAAGGATGGTCAAAACGATCAAAATAGTGATTGTGATCCAGGCAATCACGTTAAAAGTCCTTGAATTGACATAACTCCCCATCAAATTTGGATCGTTAATCAGATAGATCATAAAAATGAGTACAAATGGAAGCATGATCCCGTTCGCAACCTGGGAGAGAAACATGATCTTTAACAATGGCGCGTTCGGAACTAGGATGGAAACGGCACCGATCACAATCAATCCGGTGTAAAGCCACATAAATTGCGGGGCCTCTTTAAATGTCTTGTTGACCCCTGCCTCCCAGCCAAATCCCTCGCAAATATAGTATGCCGTCGCAAGCGGGAGAATCGAGGCGGCAAAGAGTGAGGCATTCGCCAATCCAAAGGCAAACAGTTCTGCGGCGAATTTTCCCGCCAGGGGAGCCAGAGCCATGGCGGCATCTTTCGCAGTTTCCACCCGGATCTGGTTCTGAAATAAGGTGGCGGCACAGGCGACAATAATAAAAAATGCGACCACATCGGTAAAAATACAACCCACAATCACGTCGAGCCTTGAAATCTTGTATTGATGAATATCGATCCCTTTTTCGACGATTGCCGACTGGAGATAAAACTGCATCCAGGGAGCGATGGTGGTTCCGATTACTCCGATTAACATGATCAGATAGTCGGCCTTGAAGGATATTTGAGGAACAACCGTTTGAATAAGAATCGATTTCCAGGGTGGATGGGCTAGCCAGCCGGAAACAATGTAAGTAAAATAAATTGTGCAGGCAATCAGAAAAATTTTTTCAACCGTTCGATAGCTTCCTTTGACGACCAGCCACCAGATTAATATTGCCCCCACCGGCACGGAAATATATTTATTCACGCCAAATATTTCCATCGCGGCGGCCCATCCAGCAAATTCCGCGACCGTATTCCCGAGGTCAGTGATCAGGAGTAAAATCATTAAATAAAAGGTCACTCGAATGCCGTAATTCTCACGGATCAGATCGGCAAGTCCCTTACCTGTAACGGCCCCCATTCGGGCGGACATTTCCTGAATGATAATGAGCGCAATAGTAATGGGGATTAATGCCCAGAGAAGGGAATAACCAAAATGAGCTCCGGCGAGTGAATACGTGGTAATCCCGCCTGCATCATTATCCACATTCGCCGTGATGATTCCAGGACCTATGACCGATAAAAATAACAGTATTCGTCTTCTAATGATCCACCTGGATTAATATGGGCATTTAAGTATTATTAAGTAGACTGCTCAAAAAGGCTCAATGGCAAGGCCGCAGAATCGAGGCGACGGAGGCGTATGGAGTTATACGTTGACGATGCCGAGATTCGAGAACGAAGCAAGTGAACTTTTTTCAGAAGTCTGATTTCTACTTGTTGCCGGGATAGTGCGAGATTAAAAGATCCACCACATCATCGACCGTCACAATACCCAGCAGCTTTTTTTCGTCATCCAGCACGGGAACGGCCAGGAGATTA
>JACQBW010000015.1 GCA_016194305.1 Nitrospirota bacterium
CATCCCGTCTTTTCCGGCGAAATTCTTCCAATACCGTTTTGTCTTAATCTGCTTCTCGTCCCCTTCTTTGGTAAAAAGATGGAGCGTCACGGTGGACATCTGGTCGTTCGCCATGTAGGCTTCAGACTTCTTTTTCATGATTTCTAATCCCGTTATTTTGTTCGAAGCGGCGAGTCCTGTGGTTAAGGGAGCTCCACCGGCGGAAGAACTGGGAGACGGGAGAGCGGGAAGAGTGGGAGCGTCGGCTAAAGATTTTACTTGAAGGGTTTCTTCTTTCGCTGTATCTGACTCTTTTTCACTCTTCACACTATTTTCATCAAGTTTGGACAGGAGAGCCTCTTTGCTTTTTGCCCTTAAAGAGGGCCGATTTAATGATTGCATCGGTTCGGATTTGTCCAACTCGACCGCCGGAGCGGATTTCTCGGATAACGGCATAGCTGCTTTTGGGGTTTTAACAGAAACCTGGGGTGACGGGACCGGAGCAACGAGATCGGTTTCCGGTGCAGATTGATTCATCTTATCTTTACTTAACCTCACGGGAGCCTTTGTGGCTTCCTGTACAACAGCCGGTGCCAATTGAGAGAGTTGAACGGGTCTGTTTTTTTCCAGATGGAAAATAGCGTAAAGTATCCCTCCAAACAGAAGGACGACAAGACCATAGGCCATTTCCCTGAATCCGAAAAAGGACAAACTCTTTTCGAACCGGATTTTCTTTTTCTCTTCCTCTTTGACACGAGCCATCACTCGTCCAGAGAAACCGGCCGGAACATCGACTTTCCGAAGATTTTTAACCGCACCAATCACTTTTAAAAGGGTCTCCAGCTCCTCCCGGCATACGGTACAACTGGCAAGGTGTTGTCGAATCGCGGTTTTCTCGTCATCGGGAAAAACCGAATCCAGATAATATGACAATTTATCTTTGACTTCCTGGCAGTTCATCTCCCCTCTCCGCAATGTTTATTAATATAGGGGGTTAAACGTTTCTTTAACCCCATCCGTGCGCGGTGCAGACGCGATTTTACAGTGCCGATGGGAATGTCGAGAATCATCGAGATCTCCTCATAGGATCGCTCTTCGAAATCGTTTAACAATATGATGGCTCTCTCTTCCGGTTTCAACAGGTGAATCTCTTTCTGAACAATCCTCTGAATCTCTTTTTGATTTTGTTGCATCTCTGGGTCGGGACCTGGATTTTGAAACTGCAGCACGGGTGGATGACTCGAATCATTTTCTACCGGATCAATCGGACGATTTCTTTGAATTGATAAAATAAGGCTTTTCTTCTTATTTTTTGCCCGGTTGACAGCGATTCGAAAGAGCCAGGTCGAGAATCTTGATTCACCTCTGAAATGGAAAATCGAACGGTAGGCGGCCAGAAAGACTTCCTGTGCGACGTCTTCGGCGTCGTGATAATTTCCCAGATACCTCAACAAGAAGTTAAAAACCGCTTTTTCATGATTTTTGATCAATTCTTCAAAACATTCGACCTGGCCGTCCTGAATACTTTGAACCAATGGCCATTCCGGATCAGCATTTAGAGGTTTAGACAATTGATTGATCCACAAAGTTCCCTGCGTGAGAAATTGGGTTGTTAATTAAAGATTAATGATTTTCGAAAGGGTGGGACAAATCAATCCCGGAATCAATAGGCTTATTTCTCTGTTGACGCAATTTCATCAATGGAGATCCCCAGAATCTGGAGTTTATAGGCAAGCATTCGTCGGCTGATCCCGAGTGATTGGGCGGCGCGAGTTTGGACGTAGTGGTTTTTTTTCAGGGCTTTCAGAATCAGATTTTTTTCGAATTCCTTTACGGTGGATTCAAAATCAACCTCTCTGCCAGCAGAATCATCCGGACTGGAAGAGTTCCTGGAGGCGGAGCGGTAGCTCGCCGGAATATCTTCGACGGATATGGTGATTCCCGAAGAGAGAGTAAATATTCTGGAGATGACATTTTCCAATTCCCGGACATTTCCCGGCCAATCATATTGAATAAGAAGGCTGAGCGCTTCCGGGGTGAGTTCCTTCACGGGCTTATTTTCTTCGGTCGCTTTTTTTCTCAGAAAATGTTTAACCAGGAGGCCAATATCTTCTTTGCGCTCTCTCAATGAAGGGAGGTAGAGCGGAACGACATTGATCCGATAATAGAGGTCGCTTCGGAACGTCCCTTTTTTGACCGCCTCTTCCAGGTTCTTATTCGTTGCGGTAATCAGTCGGACATCTGATTTGATAGTTTGACTTCCTCCCACTCTCATAAATTCTCTCTCCTGGATTACGCGGAGAATTTTGGCCTGTGTGGTCAGACTCAGGTCGCCGATTTCATCGAGAAACAGTGTGCCCTCATGAGCCGCCTCAAACTGACCGATTCTTTTCCCCTGGGCGTCGGTAAATGCGCCCCGTTCATGACCGAAGAGTTCGCTCTCGATCAAAGTTTCAGGTATTGCCGCGCAGTTGATTGCGACAAAGGGTCTGTTCTTCCGGTTGCTGTTATAGTGAAGCGCCCGGGCTACAAGCTCTTTTCCGGTACCGCTCTCTCCTGTGATCAGCACAGTTGTTTTGGTATCTGCCAATAATTCAATCTTTTCATAAATTTCATTCATGACCTGGCTGATTCCGACCAGATGCTCGAAGTTATACAGGGTGTCAATTTCCTGGTGAAGCCGCAGGACCTCTTTTTCCAATGAGGTTTTAGAGAGGACATTTCCAATGACCAATACGAGTTCCTCCGGATCGAAGGGTTTGGTCAGATAATCGGTGGCTCCCGCCTTCATCGCTTCGACGGCAGATTTGACCATAGCGGTTCCGGTCAGCATAATGACGGGGAGGAGGGGTTTCAACAGCCGGATGCTCTTTAACACTTCAATGCCGTTCATCTGGGGCATGGAGAGATCGAGAAGAACCAGATCGATCTCTTCTTGAGTGAGTAGTTTTAATCCTTCTTCTCCACCCGGGGCCATCTGAAGCCCGAATCGATCCTTCAAAGTAACTCTGAGCGATTCCCTGATGGTGGCTTCGTCATCGATAATGAGTAGCGTTCGCAATATTTAAATTCTCCTTCGTTCTGAAATCAATTCATTCTTGTCTATCGTGCCAGCTGATGTAAGGTTTCTTCCAGTTGATGGATAGATTCTCCGTATTTAGTCCAGTTGCCTTCTTTGAGATAAGTTTGGGCTCTTTGATATTGCTCAAGAGCTGTTTTGGCCAGGGAGAGTGTCGCTCCTTTAGGACTGGTTTCCAGAGTCGCAGAGGGAAGATCAGTGAGCTTCTTTCCACCAAAAAGACTCTGTAAGGCGGTTTCCAGATTCTCCTCCATGACCAGCTTGTTTCCGTATGCAACGATGACCCTTCTTAGTTCTGGAAGAGAGCCTGCTTCCGCTGCCAGATAAAGCGGTTCGATATACAAGAGCGAGTCTTCGATAGGTATGACCAGGAGGCTTCCCCGGATAACCTGGGATCCCCGCTGATTCCAGAGTGACAATTGCTGTGAAATAAATGCATCCTGATCGATTCGGGCTTCAACCTGTCTCGGGCCATAAACCAGCTTCTGCTTTGGAAAGGTATACATCACGAGTTTTCCATAATGAGGCTCGTCGGATCTTGCGGCGATCCAGGCAATCATATTATCCCTCTTGGACGGAGTGAATGAATTCAGGAGCACAAACTCCTCTTTATTTTCATTCGGGAGTTTCATGATTGTGTAATAGGGTTCCATGGATTTATCACCCTTCCGGGGAATATTGAAGAGGTCTTCTTTGTTATAAAAAGTCTGAGAATCTTTCATATGGTAGGTGGAATAGAGGTACGTCTGAAGATTAAACATGTCCACCGGATACCGGATATGACTCCGTAAATCGGAAGGCATATCAGACAGCGGCAGAAATAGCCCGGGGTAGATCTTTGCGTAAGATTGAATGATCGGATCGTCCGGATCGGAAATGAAAAGGCGAATCGTTCCATCATAGGCATCGACAGCGACTTTTAAAGAATTGCGAATATAGTTGCCAAAACCTGAAACGGGCTGGGAGTAGGGGACCATGGAAGAGGTGGTGTACCCGTCCAACATCCAGATCAGCCGGCCTTGATCAGAAATAACCATATAAGCATCCTGGTCCAGCAATATAAAGGGGATCAGTTTGGAAACTCTCTCCTGGATATTCCGGAAAAAGATAATTCGGGAGTCGGAGGTCAGGTCATTGGACAGAATAATCTTTAAGCTTCCGAAATAGGCCGAGAAAATTAATTTCTTTCCGAATGTTTCCAGCGGGACTCCGCCCGTTCCTTGATAAGTCGTGTAAATGTTTGAATCTCCGGAAGGATAATCAAACTCCTTGGCTTTGGTTCGTACGAAGATATATTCATTGGGAATCTCGCCGTAATAAATTTCGGGCCGGGTAATTTTCAAAGAAAGGCTGGAAGAAGGAGGGATATCCTTGATAAAAAATTCGGGTAAACCTTCTTTAGAGATCCGGTTGACCGGACCCAGTGAGACTCCGTAACCATGGGTAAAAGTCAAATGTTCATTAATCCAGTTTCGAATGGGGAGATTCTTGTAGGTGAGTTCACGCGGGGAAAGGGTGACCTGGCGATATTCTCCGTTGATCCAGTATCGGTCGTTATCGACATCAAGAAAATCATAGTAAGGCCGGATCTGCTGTAACTGGCGGTAGGTTACTGCAAGGGGAGCGTGATCCCAGAGCCGTACATTTTTTAGAGTGGACTCATTACGATTCAAAACAGGGGCCGATAAATTCTCCTCAACAGGAAAGTCTCTGACCTCGATCTTGTTCAGGTTATAGGCAAAACGGGTGCTCTCGATATTATTTTCAATATAGGGTTTTTCGAGCATAAACTCATTGGGTGCGACTTTGAATCGCTGAACGAACTCCGGATAAAGATTTTCCCCGACAAAGTGAACGAGGACCATGATGCCGATTATGAATACCGGGAGCGTGTATCCTTTCCTGAAACTGCTCACAATCATCAGGAGGCTGGCCAGGACGGCAAGAGAGATCAAGAACTTTAAAACGGGCAGCAAGGCGTGTACGTCTGAATAGACTGCCCCAAATATCATGCCTCTTTTTGAATAGAGGAGGTTATAGATATCAATTTGATAGCCCCAGGCCATGACCAGGAAAAACAGAGCTCCCAGAAGAGAAAGATGTTGAACCGGTTGCTGGTCAATTGAGAAACCTTGCGGGTTAATTCGTATCCCTTCTTTAAAAATATAAAAGAGGAGGACAAAAATGAGGGTAATGACCAGAGTCCCGAAAAGCCAGTGCTGCAGGAAGATTAGAAATGGAAGCTTAAAAACATAAAAGCCATAATCCATTCCCAGAAGCGGATCTGTTTTGCCAAATGCCGTGGGATGAGTAAAGAGAAGAAATCCCTTCCATTCTCCAGACCCCTGCATCCCGGCTAAAAATGCTCCAATGCCAGAAACCAGCAAGATGACGCGGTGAAAAAAGTTTTTCAAAACATGATACAAAGGAACATTGAGTTGTTGTTGCCACATGCCCAAGGTCCGGTTGGTTTTGAATCGGTAGACCCACAGGAGATTAACGTAGGTCATTAGAAAAAAAAGAACCGCAAGTCCTGTGCCCAGCTTTAATTCGGTCAGAATGGTTGTTGAAAAGACCTGTTCAAAATGGATTTCCGAATACCAGAGAGAATCGACGTAGAGGGAAATCAGATCTCCGGAGAAGAAAAGGAGGAGAATCAGCAGACCGACAGCCATGATATTTTTCATTCACACCCCTGAACTGTTAGATGACCTCAATCAGCATGGCGGTTACATTATCGGAACCGCCTGAATCGTTGGCCTGTTGAATCAGTCGTTTATTTTTTGATTCAAGATCTTCCGGGCCGTTCAAGATTTCTTCTATTTTATCTTTGGTAAGCATATTGGAAAGGCCGTCGGTACAAAGAAGCAAAACATCACCTTGAAGAAGCGGGAGATTGAGGAAATCCACTTCGACCTGCTCCTGTGGGCCGACCGCTCTGCTGAGAACGTGACGGAGGGGATGATGTTCAATTTCGCTCTCTTGCAATAATCCCTTGGCCAGGTAGTCGTTGACTAACGTGTGATCTGATGTCACCTGCCTTAAATTGTTTTTTCTGAAGAGATAGGCTCTGCTGTCACCCACGTAGGCGATTGATGCATGATCCGCATGGATCCAGGTGGCGACGACCGTAGTTCCCATTCCGGACTGTCCAGGGTTCTTCTTTCCTTCCGAAAAAATTTTAAAATTTGCCTTTTGAATGGATTCGTTTAAATAGTGGGAAATCTGTTCAAATTGTACTTCCTGGAGTTGTTTTCTTTCACGAAGAACCTGATAAATGGTTTCTACAGCCAGTTTGCTGGCAATATCCCCTGCTTTATGGCCACCCATTCCATCGGCCACAATATACAGGGAGGTATCGGGAAATGCCCCCCAGGAATCTTCGTTCCCTTTTCTGACTTTTCCTATATCGCTTAGCGCGGAGACTTTGATCGGCATCGTTCCCTTGATTGAGATGAAATATTTTATAGAAGTCATCCTGTAATGTCTAGGCCAAACTCGGCTGAGCATGGCTACCAATTCCTTTTTCCATTCCCTTTAAATTCCGAAAACGGTAATATACCGGCTAGCATGACAAAAAGATCTTATGCCAAAATCAATTTAATATTAAAAATCCTTGATCGAAGAAAAGATGGCTACCACACTCTTTTTTCACTTTTTCAACGAATCGATTTATGGGACGAGTTATCGTTTGAGCCAGAAGGTGATCGAATCGTGCTTGAATCAGCTTGTGCCCTTCTTCCTCTGGATCGAACTAATCTCATTTTCCAAGCAGTTGAACTCCTGTGTAATAAATCAAATAAAAACAGAGGCTTGAGGGTAAAGATTCAGAAGAACATCCCTATGGGAGCCGGGCTGGGAGGGGGAAGCAGCAATGCAGCGACGACCCTCCTTGAAATGAATAAGGAGTGGAAATTGGGGTACACGACCGAAGATCTTGCGAAAATGGGAGAGTCCCTCGGCAGCGATATTCCTTTCTTCTGTCATCAGGTTTCAACGGCCTGGGTCCGTGGACGGGGTGAAAAGGTTCAACCCGCTTCTTTCAGTCCGAATCTCTGGATTCTGCTGATCTTTCCTGGTTTTGCAATTGGGACGCGCGAGGCTTATTCCCTATGGGATCAGGCCCATTCAGAGCAGAAAAATAAATTGACAATAAATGGCAATAATAATACAATCTCAAGTTTTCAAACCTTGAATGACCGATCTTACTGGAACCACCTTGAAAACGATTTTGAATCGGTTTTGTTCGACCGATTCCCCGTTTTTAAAGTGATCAAAGAATGTTTATTTGAACAGGGTGCCGATAAAGTCTTGATGAGCGGCAGCGGGTCCACGCTTTACGGCGTTTATCAAAGCGAAAAAAAAGCCAAAGCGGCCGAGGAATCCCTGAAAAAAGCGTTTCCCGATCATTTTGTTCAGCTCGTCCGTACGATTTAGCGCATTGCAGAACCGCATTCAGGACGAGGCGAATAAAAAAAATTAAATTGGGGCGTCGACAAGCGGTAAGTCACGAGATTTTGGATCTCGCATGCCCAGGTTCGAATCCTGGCGCCCCAGCTACATTGTTTGAGTCTGTTTAAATAGCCTTTCAACCGGATTTAAAGGATATTAAGTCGCCCTATGGAAATGAAAGTTTTTACCGGTAACGCAAATATTCCGCTGGTGAAGGAAATTTGTGAATATCTTTCGATCTCTCTTGGAAAGGCGAAAGTATCCCAGTTTAGCGATGGCGAGGTTCAGGTTCGACTTGACGAAAATGTCAGGGGAATGGATATTTTCGTCATTCAGTCCACTTCGGATCCCGCGGACCGCCATCTGATGGAAATGTTAATTATGATCGACGCGTTGAAGAGGGCGTCGGCAGGACGAATCACCGCGGTGATTCCCTATTTTGGTTATGCGCGCCAGGACCGTAAGGATCAGCCGCGAGTGCCGATTACGGCAAAGTTGATTTCGGACCTGATCGCTACGGCGGGTGCAAACCGGGTATTGACTATGGATCTTCATGCGGGACAGATCCAGGGTTTTTTTAATATCCCGGTGGATAACCTTTATGCGACGCCGGTGTTACTGGACTATTTCAAAACGGAAGGGATGAAAGACATCGTGGTTGTTTCTCCTGACGCTGGCGGAGTTGAAAGGGCCAGAGCCTATGCAAAAAGATTGCAGGCTGGGCTGGGGATCATCGACAAAAGGCGGGAAGGCCCAAACCATGCGACCGTAATGAACTTGATCGGAGATGTGAGAAATAAGGACGTTTTGATGGTAGACGATATGATTGATACCGCTGGAACCATTGCGGAAGGAGCAAAAGCAGTTCGGGAGGCCGGGGCCAAGAGAATTATTGCGGGATGTACCCACGGCGTATTATCAGGTCCGGCCATCAAAAGATTGATCGAGTCTCCCATCGACCAGATTGTCGTCACGAACACCATTCGACTCAACCACAAAAACGAGGAATGTAAGAAAATAAAGGTCCTTTCGGTAGCCCCGTTGCTTGGCGAAGCAATAAAAAGAATTCATATTGAAGAATCAGTCAGTTCACTATTTGTTTAGGCCAAGGAGAGCCTCAAGGATCAGGTTTTTTAGGAAAATGTTGTATTTATAGAAAGGGAGAATCATGCAAAAGGTAGATTTATTGGTTAAAAAAAGAGATGCTAGCGGAAAAGGTCCGGCTCGTCAGCTGAGGGCAAAAGGATTGATTCCGGCTGTCCTGTACGGAGGCGGAAAAGCAACCGGAATCACGCTGAATCCTCTCGATGTTCATAAAATCGTTCATTCCAAAAGCGGCGAAAATACGATGCTGAATATGAAATTTGAAGGAGAGTCAGGCCAAAGCGATCGATTGGCTATCTTCAGGGATTTTCAAAAAGATCCTTTGACGGGGGCCGTTCTCCATGTCGACCTGTTTGAGATTTCGATCGATAAGCCGATTCGCGTGAATGTTCCGCTGGAAATGACCGGTTCGCCTTTGGGTGTCAAAGAGGGGGGTGTCCTTCAACATCTGATCCGGGAGGTGGAAATCGAAGGTCTTCCTCTGGCCATTCCAGACCACCTTAAATTTGATGTTTCTTCTCTGGCTATCGGTCAGGCGGTCCATGTTGATGAAATCCCGCTGGTAGAAGGAATAAAAATGTTGTCCGAAGGAAGACAGGTGGTCGTCTCCATTTCGGCTCCAATGTCTGAAGAAAAACTTTCTGCCCTTCTTGAGGCAACACCGAAAGAGGTGAAAGAACCTGAACTGGTTGGAAAGAAGAAGGAAGAAGAAGGGACGCCTGCTGTGGAGGGGAAGGGAGAAGCAAAACCGAAAAAAGAGGAGGAGAAGAAAGAGCCTAAAGCCAAATAGCCATGTATTTTATCGTGGGATTGGGCAATCCCGGTCGAAAATACGAGATGACCCGCCACAACGTGGGTTTCAGAGTGGTCGGTCGTTTGTCCGAAGAATACCGGATACCCATTCATAGCAAGAATAAGTTATACGAAGCAGGTTCCGGGGCGCTCTGCAACTTTAATGTGCTTCTGGTCAAACCGCTCACTTTTATGAATCGGAGCGGTTTGGTGGTCCGTCAATTAATAGATTACTTCCACGAAGATGCATCTCAATTGATTGTCATTCATGATGATCTTGATATCCCCTTTGGTCAAATCCGGATTAAATTAAACGGTGGAGCGGGAGGACATAATGGTCTTGCCTCCATTATGGATTCGCTTCAGACAGACCAGTTCTTGCGAATTCGCGTGGGCATAGGGCGTCCTCAGGATAAAGAAGATGCTGCCAATTACGTTCTGGAGCCCTTTTCAAACGAGGAGGAAAAGATATTGGGGGAAGTTATCAGCAATTCAACTAAAGCTGTTCAGGAAATTTTAAGTTTTGGTCCGGTACAAGCGATGAATTTATTTAATCAGAGAAAATCGCAATCATCTTAAATCAGTTAATAGGGAGTGGAGATTAAGGCATGAATTTAACAGAGGAATTTTTAGCGTTTTCTTTTTTATGTGCCATAGCCGCAATTGTATATGGATTCTTTCTATCGAAATGGATCATGAAACAAAGTCCAGGCTCAGAAAAGATGCAGGCCATTGCTCATGCGATCCAGGAGGGAGCCCAGGCCTTTCTTAACCGGCAATATACGACGATTGGAATGGTCGGTCTGGTCCTTTTTGCCGTTTTATGGATATTTCTTGGTGCGACGACGGCGGTCGGGTTCTTTATTGGTGCCGTTTTATCGGCGACCGCGGGCTATGTCGGGATGAACATTTCTGTTCGTGCCAATGTCCGGACAGCCGAAGCCTCCAAGTCGGGATTGGCCAGTGGACTCGAAGTGGCGGTCAAAGGGGGATCGGTAACAGGCCTCCTGGTAGTCGGACTCGGACTTTTAGGCGTCGCGGGTTATTACGCGGTTCTTTACTATATGGCTCCGTCCGGATCAACGATTTCAATTACCCCCCTTATCGGGCTTGGATTTGGAGGCAGTTTGATCAGTCTATTTGCCAGACTCGGAGGAGGAATCTACACGAAAGCGGCAGATGTGGGAGCAGACCTGGTAGGAAAAGTGGAAGCGGGAATTCCGGAAGATGATCCTAGAAATCCGGCAGTTATCGCCGATAACGTGGGCGATAATGTCGGCGACTGCGCGGGCATGGCAGCCGATCTGTTTGAAACATACGCCGTGACAATTATTTCGGCCATGCTGCTCGGACAGCTCACTTTCGGAAATTCTCCGAAAGCGCTCCTCTACCCGATCGTGCTTGGAGCCGTCTCGATCCTGGCCTCGATCATCGGGTCTTTTTTCATCAAGCTGGGTCCTAGCAAGAATATTATGGGGGCTCTTTATAAAGGACTTTTTGTAGCGGGCCTCCTGTCGGCGGCTGCGTTTTATCCGGTTACCAAGATTCTGATGGAAGGAGTAGGCGCGACGCCGGTGATCAATCTTTATTACACAGCTTTGATCGGCCTGATTGTGACCGCGGCTCTGGTCGTTATTACGGAATACTACACTTCGACCAGTTTTGCACCGGTTCGGCATATCGCGGAAGCTTCTAAAACGGGGCACGGCACAAACATTATTGCGGGGCTTGCAGTCGGTATGAAGTCGACGGCGCTTCCAGTTCTGGTGATCGGAGCAGGGATCCTGATATCCTATTATTTCGCAGACATTTACGGTGTTGCCATTGCGGCGGTCTCGATGCTTTCCATGGCGGGTATTATCGTGGCCCTGGATGCGTATGGGCCTATTACCGATAACGCAGGGGGTATTGCCGAAATGTCCGGTATGGATAAATCCGTTCGAGCGGCGGTGACCGATCCTCTCGATGCCGTAGGCAATACGACCAAAGCAGTGACAAAGGGATACGCCATCGGCTCAGCAGCCCTTGCTGCGGTTGTCCTGTTTTCTTCCTATACCCAGGATCTGAACGTAAAACTCTTAAAGGTGGTCGTCTTTACGCTGAGCGATCCGTTTGTTCTGGTGGGACTCTTTATCGGAGGTCTTCTTCCATATCTTTTCAGTGCCTTGAGTATGGAAGCGGTGGGTAGAGCAGCTGGGGAGATTGTTGAAGAGGTTCGGAGACAATTTAGAGAGATCCCGGGAATTATGGAGGGCACAAGCAAGCCGGATTATGGAAAAGCGGTGGACATTGTCACGAAGTCGGCAATCCGGGAGATGATCCTCCCTGGCATTATACCGGTGGTTATTCCCATTGTCGTCGGGCTGGGGCTTGGGCCCAAGGCACTGGGGGGAGTTCTGGTTGGAAGTATTGTGACAGGGCTTTTTGTGGCGATTTCGATGACCAGCGGAGGCGGCGCATGGGATAACGCAAAAAAATATATTGAAGAGGGCCATTTCGGAGGTAAGGGGAGCGAAGCCCACAAAGCGGCCGTGACTGGCGATACCGTTGGTGATCCATATAAAGATACGGCGGGTCCGGCTATTAATCCGATGATCAAAATCATCAATATCGTTGCGTTGCTTCTCGTCCCATTGATGAAATAACTCGGAATCCCGAGAGCTTAGTGAGACACTTGTTCAATTATGGGAATTAATTGCGGGATTCTCGGTCTTCCAAACGTGGGAAAATCGACCTTATTCAATGCGCTTACGGCTGCAAAAGCACAAGTTGCAAACTATCCATTTTGTACCATTGATCCCAATGTGGGGATTGTGGCCGTGCCTGACACGAGGCTTCAAAAACTTTCTGAGCTTTACCGGCCTAAAAAGGAGACGCCAGCTACCGTTGAATTTGTCGATATTGCCGGATTGGTTAAAGGAGCGAGCCAGGGAGAAGGATTGGGAAATAAATTTCTTTCCCATGTTCGTGAAGTCAATGCGTTGGTTCATGTCGTTCGGTGTTTTGAGGACCCTGACGTCGTCCATGTTCATGGTGAAGTCAATCCGATTCATGACATTGAAATAATCGAAACGGAGCTTGCGCTTGCGGATCTCGAGGCACTTCTCAAGAGAATCGATAGAGCCGAAAAAAAGAAGAAAACAGGGGATAAATCTGCAGTTCGGGAGATGGAGTTTCTCCAGCGCCTGAAGGGCATCCTGGAAGCCGGTGAGCGAATGCCGGACCTTTCCGCTGAAGAAAAAGTCTGGCTAAGGGAATATAACCTGTTAACGGCGAAACCTGTACTTTACCTGGCCAATGTTTCGGAAAAGGATATTCGCACAGGAAACAGATGGCTGGAGCAGGTCAAGGAGATCGCGGCAAAGAAAAAGACTGATTTTGTGGTGGTCAGTGGCGCGATTGAAGCCGAAATTGCGACCCTCACCCTTGAGGAGAAGAAAGAGTATCTTGCGGAGCTTGGACTTGAGGAATCGGGATTAGCCCGTCTGATCCGGAAGGCGTATCATATTTTAAGTCTGATCACCTTTTTTACGGCGGGAAAAGATGAATGTCGTGCCTGGACGATTTTGAACGGGACACGTGCTCCACAGGCGGCAGGCCAGATCCACTCGGATATTGAAAAAGGATTTATTCGTGCCGAAGTATTTAGATACGAGGATCTCATTCTGAATAAGACCGAAGCGGCGATTAAGGAGAAGGGGCTGCTCCGTCTGGAAGGAAAAGAGTATATTGTTCAGGATGGAGATGTCATTTATTTCAGGTTTAATGTGTAACAATAGCGTACCAAACTGAACTGCAATCTGGCAGTTCAGTGTCATCAATCCTTGCTGCTTCCACACTGAGAAGTGGCTTAAAATCCATAAGGAGGATTACCATGTTAAATGATTACGAGTGTCTCTATATTACCAGGCCCTCATTGACGGAGGACGAAGTGACGGGAGTCAATGAAAAGGTGAGGAGTTTGGTCGAAAAAAATGGAGGTTCAATTACCAAGATTGAAAACTGGGGAAAGAAAAAGCTCTCCTACGAAGTGAAAAAGGAGAAGAAGGGAATATATCTGCTGACACATATCAAAGGACCGGGTAATCTGGTGACTGAACTGGAGAATCATTTGAAAATTCAGGATAGCGTCATTAAATTTCTTACCGTAAAACTCAATTTGAAAGTTGAAGCTGCCAAGGCGGAAAGAGCGGGAAGACTGGTAGAGTCTCAGAGAGAAAAGGCGCTGGAACCGATCAGCGAGTAAAAAATCCTCAAAGGAGATCGTTAATATGGCGAGTTTTAATAAAATCATTTTAATGGGAAACTTAACTAAGGATCCTGAAATCCGCTATACGCCGAATGGAACTGCTGTTGCAAATTTCCGAATGGCCGTAAATCGCCGATATAAGCAGGGTGATGAGACCAAGGAAGATGCTTGCTTTATCGATATTGTGGTCTTCGGTAAACAGGGAGAGAGCTGTGGTCAATATCTTCACAAAGGCAACGGCGTGATTGTGGACGGACGCCTTCAGGAAAGGCGATGGGAGACGGAAGACGGACAAAAAAGAAGCAAGTATGAAGTCGTGGCTCAAAGTGTTCAGTTCCTTCCCAAGAAGGAAGGACCCGGTTCCGGCGGCGAAGGAATGGCGGATGACATGATGGATAATAATGACGTTCCGTTTTAAGCGAAATGGGGACAATTGAAAGGAAAGTTTAAATATGAAGGAATCCAAGGACAAGAAGGACAAAGGCGAGAAGAAGAGTTTCCAGAGAAAGAAAATGTGTCGATTTTGCGGCGACAAAATTGAATATATTGATTACAAAGATCTCGTCACCTTAAAAAACTTTCTCACAGAACGAGGAAAAATCATACCGAGAAGAATTTCTGGAAACTGCGCTGGTCATCAGCGCCAGCTCATGATTTCTATTAAAAGAGCTCGAAATATCGCATTACTGGCGTTCGCGGAAGAACGTTAAAAATTCGCAGACCGGAGGGAGCAAGACCGTGGCTGACGGCAAAAAATATCCCTGGATAGAGATCGCCGTCATCATCGCAGTTGTCTTCTTCCTGGGCACGTCAATGTATTACCGGAACTGGACCGGATTTGCAGTCGGACTCATCTCTTTTGCCCCGATCGTCCTGTTCTACCTTCACTATTCAAAAAAACTCTTCCTGGCCGCCAGCGTCATTTTGATGCTCGGTTTCCTCTCTTTGACCGGCTGGATCGAAGCCCTGTTTCTAGTTTTGATCTATCTTGTCTCCTCTATACTCATCGCTGAAATGCTCCGGAGAAACCGTGCTCCTGAGGAGATTGTCTTTTCCGGAATTTTCCCTTCGCTTATTTCAGGAATTGGCCTTTGGATAGTCCAGTCTTTTCGAATTCATGAAAATCCCATTGTCTATTTCAAGGAAATCACCCTTCAAAATTTGAAAGAAACGGTTCATTATTATGAAAGAATCGGGATGGACAAGGAAAAGATCGACATATTAAACGCGTCACTCAACGACTTGGCGTCCTGGTTTTTGTACCTATTCCCCGGCATTTATATTGCGGGATTGATTTTCATGATCTTTCTGAATTATCTTCTAGTTCGTTTTATTCTCGTCAAGATGGAAAAAAAGGGATTTTCATTCAAACCGCTCTCTTCCTGGCGGGCAACGGATCATCTGATATGGGGATTTATTTTCTCCGGAGTTCTTCTCCTTTTACCTCTCGGGGAGACGAAAATCCTGGGTGGGAATCTCCTGATCGTGTTCATGTTGCTCTATTTTTTTCAGGGCCTTGCTCTCGTCGCTTATTTTTTTAATAGGAGAGGCGTTAAACCGATCTGGCAGTTTTTCTCATATTTTCTGCTTTTGATTTGGCCTCTTTTGGGGATTATCGTGGCTTTATTTGGGTTATTTGATATTTGGATTGATTTCAGGAAATTAAGGAATACGAAAACCCCGGCCTAGACCTCTTCTCCGAGTTTCAAGATGACTCCCGAAACAATGTCGCCAAGGTCAATCGGCATGGGGATGATGTTTTGGGGAAGTTCTCCTTCCAAAAATTCGTATTTCCCCCCGGGTTCCCAGAGAAAAATACTTAAAATGATTTCTTTAATCTGGATTTTGAGTCCGGCAAAAAGGTCTTTCGGCGTGATGACGCCCATTTCAACAAGTATTGATCCTTGCCTTTTTCCGGTTTTTTTAATCAGGTCTGAAGAAATCTTATAATGTTCTTGAGTGATCTTGCCGGATTTCAAAAGGACATCACCCAACCGGTCGTCATTTTCAGAAGATGAGGCGTAGATCAAATTTCCCTCCTTAAAAAAAAGAGATTTGATCGCCTTGTCCTGATAGATGGTGAGAATGCCAGTAATCTTTTTGGAGCGAATCCCTTCCAGGATATCGGGCAGATCGTTGAAAGTGTAATTTCCACTGGTCATAAATGGACGCTTCTCTCCAGACTTGCAGTCTTGTTCATTATAATAAATGGTACGCGCTTGTCAATCAGATATCATTAGACTTCGCACCGTAGAGATGAGCGAGCTTAATAAGCGGGTCGACTCTTTGAAACGGGGAATTCAGCTTTTGGCGGCACCTGCTGGAGACATCTCGCCCAACCAGCTAAAGGCTTTCATCTGCGCGGAAAGAACATCTTCCTGTTTTAGCTGTAGTTCTGTCAGCTGGTCTTCTGTGACCCAGGAGCCGGGGTTTTCCATGAGCTCGGCGAGCTCTAGAAGCTGACCGAGAGTTCCCCCTCTTTTTGGCGACAGCGCTTCTTTTATCGTTTCAGAAAGATTGAGGCTTGTGACCATTTCATCCAGGGTGATCTTATACTGGCTTTCAAATAGGGAAAGCATGCCGATCATATACGCCTGGTCGATGGTGTCCCGGTTTGCACGAAGGAGCGGGTGCGAAGCGGCAAGTTGTTCCATGAAAGTGGCCCGAACTGCCGCCATATCGACGAGAGGGTTTTCCATTCCCTTGCTGTCGTCAGAAGCGAATAGGGCGAGTTGAACCCATCTCTGAAGTTTTTGTCGGCCGACAATGGCCAGGGCATGCCGAACGGTTTCTACTTTCTGGCGAAGACCCAGTGAAACTGAATTGACTAATAGAAGGAGTTTATAGGTCAGTACGGAACTTCCCCGGAAAACTTTTTCAATTGCGTCCATTTCTGCATCTTCCGATAAGAGACGCATCAATTTGAATAGCGATGAAGAAGCTTCGTCAATTGGTTTTTTTTCAATGACAGAGGGTTTGGCAAAGAAGTATCCCTGGAAAAGGTCGAAGCCGAGGCCCCGGCACTGGAGAAATTCCTCCCGAGTTTCCACTTTTTCAGCAAGAAGTTTTACCGGATAAGTTCGGAACTGCTTTACAGCTTGTGTAAGCTGTTCGGTCGACATTCTAAAAGGATGAACTTTGATGGTGTGGATAATTTTATAAAGGAGATCGAATGCAGGATTGAAATCATGATCATCCAGTGAAAGTTCAAATCCTGTTTCCTTCAAGGTGCTGCAGCGCAGGAGCAATTCCGGTGTCACCGAAATCGTTCCCGGGAGTTCCAGAATAATTCTTTCCTTCGGAAGAAGTTCAACGACGTCTCCCATGAGAAGCTCAATATCCGCCTTAATGAGACCTTTGTAAGCGCCCAAAATCTGATCGAGTCCGAATCGGGAGACGATATTCATAATACCATTAGCGACGGTGTAGGAAATGTCTTTTCCGGGTTCAACCTGGGCGGGTCCCGCCGTAGAACGAAAATAGAGCTCGTAAGCCACGGTCTCATCTTTCATATTGAGAATGGGCTGCCTCCCAATAAGATAGTTCTCTTTTCGTTTTTCAGGTCCCATTGTTTGGTTTCCTGTGACTAAGAATCAGGTTCAATTTGAAACTTCGGTCTATGAATAGTGGACCGCGGATTTGAATTTGATTACACTATAAATCATAACTGACTGGATTTATTTGTCAAGTTGACGCAGAAACACGTGGAGAACTTTTCATTTAGATTCCAGAGGATTACGCATCAGGTGTGCCCGGTCAAACTTTTTTATTCTACCCGCAGGTGGTACAGTCAACCTGTTGATGATCAGCACAAATCCCGATTTGATGCGCGCTACAATATCTTATTCCAGACGCGGGATCAATGTCCGCGGCGCATCGCAAACACTTGTCATTTCTCCCCACTTCAGGAATACGACAGAATCCCACACCTTCATCTAAATGGTCCGCGATGACCAACTATCCCTCACGATACTGAACGTGATTCGTGTCAAAAATAAAGAATTTATCTTCGTGTAAAATAATATCCGGTCGATCGGAATAAACTTTCACTTTTTTAAAAAATTGTCCTCTTCGGTCATATAAACTTATTACCGTCATGAAAGATACCTCCATTTTTTGACTGGACCCGTGTCAGTTAAATAAACGGGCCCTCATTTGAGGCCATCTTAGATGAGTTTTCTTTGAAATGCAAAATTCTGAATGGACTGGAGGAGAAAGTTGAAGTCAGAAAAGGAGTGACAATAAGATCTAAACGTGGCATTGTCTTGGTATGCTTAAACGAAGAACCACAAAAAAATCAAAAGATATAAATAAATTAGCGGCTTTCATTGTCAATGCGATCACTCAGAATGAATCGGCATTAAGCCAAATGAAAGAAAAAAGACTTGGCAACCTGACGCCCGGAAGATTGTGGGAAATGAAAGAGAGTCGGGCCTTTGCCGAAAAGAAATCAGCCAAAATCAGGGGCAAGATTGCCCTGAAAGCCGCATTGGAAAGGTGGTCCCAGTCTCATTTGAAATAGGACCATCATTCATATCATTCGGGAGTACAGCGCCCTGCGCCGGTTTCCGGTCTGTTTGAACTGACGTAATAAAAAAGGTCTCCCCGATTCTACCCAAGCTTTCTCCTTGATTCTTCATTCGAATTTGACTTGTTTGTCCAGAAGTTTCATAATCGGAAATAAACCATATGAAAACATTGTTTTTAAAGACGGTCTTTCTCTTTCTTGGGACATTTTCTTTTGTCTTATGTTTACGTGAAACTGCCTCATGGGGCGCGAATATAAACGGATCTTTGACAGGCAAGGTCCGGTATTTTGGATCGGCTCCTCTGCCTGAATCTGAAGCCATCAAATCTGATTCAGAGGTGTGCGGATCGAATTATTTAGAGGAAACATTAGTTAATTTTGAAAATAAGGGAGTTAAGAATGCCATTATCAGCCTGAAAAAAAAATTGAACCCCTTGGAATCAGGAGAGACAGAAAAAAGAATCTACCTTATAAGCAAAAAATGTCATATTGAACCCTATGTGACTGCGATTCAGGTTGAGAACAGTCTAAGCATCGAGAATTCAGATCCCATTTTGCATGTATTGAAGTTTTCTCATAAAGACCAGGTTCTGTATACTTTACCATTACCTCCGCATGGGAAACTGGTCAAAAAAATCAATCAACTCGGCCTCATTCAAACGACGTGCGTTATTCATTCCTTTATGAAGTCGTATATCGCGGTGCTGGATACACCCAATTATCTGCTCAGCGATCTCGATGGCTCGTTTCGTTTCCAAACTCTCGACCCCGGCAAATATAGATTGTCCATCTGGCATAAATCATTTGGATCGATAGAAAAGGACATTGAGGTTCCTTCTGGAAGGAACCTAACCCTGAATTTCGAATTGGAGCAAAAATAGGAGTTGCGAAACTGATCCGGTCTTCTTCTAAGAAAATGAAGTAAATTGGAATGGGGTTAACAAAGATGACACGATTGGAAGCGGCTTCACGTAATCCCCCTGGTTAAATTTTCCCTGCAGGGGCGGGAGACATCTCACCGGTCCAGTTATAGGCCTTCATCTGCGCCGCCAGAATGTCTTCCGTTGATGAGCCAAAATCTTCAAGAAGAGCAGGCGTAATGAGTACGGAGCCAGGTTGTTCCATGAGCTCTGCCAGTTTAAGGAGTTTTCCAATTGGTCCCTGGCGTTCCGGAGAAAGCGCTTCCCGTATGGAATCGGAAAGATTCAGGCTGGTGACTATTTCCTCGAGCGTGATGTTGTAGAGAGACTCAAAAAGGGAGAGCATCCCCACCATGAAGGCCTGGTCGGCATGTTCGCGGTTGTTTCTGAGCTGAGGGTGGCGACTGGCGAGATGTTCCATAAAGGTAGCACGAACTGCGGCCATATCCATTAACGGATTGTCCGTCCCCATGCTGTCGTCAGAGGCAAACATGGCCAATTGAACCCACCGCTTCAGCCGCTGTCTTCCGACGATCGCAATCGCGTGCCGTACCGTCTGTATTTTTTCCCGCACTCCCATTCCCACTGAATTGACCAAGAGAAGGAGCTTGTAAGTCAGGCTGGAGCTCCCTCGAAATATTTTTTCGATAAGATCCAATTCGGCGTCATCTGAAAGTAGTCGCATTAATTTGAGAAGTCCCGCGGCATCTTCATCGATCGGTTTCTTTTCCAATACAGAAGGTCTCGCGAAGAAATAGCCCTGAAAAAGGTCAAAGCCCCAATCCGTACACTTTTGATATTC
Organism: Nitrospirota bacterium; assembly: GCA_016194305.1. NCBI lineage: Bacteria > Pseudomonadati > Nitrospirota > Nitrospirota bacterium. The sequence continues at coordinate 19,906 of JACQBW010000015.1, forward strand.
CTCTCTCGACTCCACCTTTTCGGCTAAAATCTTTAACGGAAATTTTCGAAAATTCTGAATCATTCTGACTAATTGATCTTCGGGCAGCCTGAATGGATGTATTTTAGTCATGTGAACGATTTGATACAGCGGTTCCAGACCGGGATTAAAATGATGCCTGTCCATAACCATCTCAAATCCGGCTTCTCTCAGGTCAGAACACCTGTTGATGTATTCCGGAGTGACCGAGTGAATTTCCGGCAGTTCCAGGACGATCCGTTCTTTGGGCAAAAGTTCGATCGCATCCCCCATCAACAGGTCGTGGTCGATCTTGATCAGGCCTTTATGTTTTCCTACAATTTGATCGAGTCCGAATTGGGAGAGGAGATTGATTATGCCATGTGCCATGGCATACGGCGCGTTTCCCATCAGCTCAGACTTCGAGGATAGCGTGCTGGAACGAAAGATAATTTCAAAAGCGACCGTTTCGCCCTTTAAATTAAGAATTGGCTGGCGGCTGATAAAGAAATTTCTGTTTTTTTGATCCAGATTTATCATTTTTTACCCGGGGTACTCTTTCTAAATGATAGATCAGGCAATTCCCCTGTCAAGTCTGACGGGTCAGCAGGAACGGGCGGGTATTACTTAAATAGACCAAATCGTCTGTTTTTTTGTGAAAAAAGAACAGAGATAAAAAAGAGAGACGCGGCCAAAAGAACGATGGTGGCCCCTGAAGGGAGATCATATCCATACGAGATCAATACCCCGCCGACAGAAGAAGAGACTCCGAAGGCAACCGAGAGGATCATCATCGTTTTCATCCGGTGCGCAAACTGATAGGCCGAAGCTGCCGGTATAATAATCATGGCGAATACCAGGAGCGCTCCGACCGCTTTAAATGAAATAACGATGGTTAAGGCAATCAGAGTGAGAAGGAGAAAGAAAAATCTTCGAGCGGGAATTCCGGAAGCTTCTGCCATATCCTGATCAAAGGTTATAAAATGAAACTCTTTGTAGAAAAAGAAGACGAGGAGCAAAACCGCACTGCCGAGAGATAGGATGATAACCAGGTCTGCGCGGGTAACCGAAAGAATGCTTCCAAAGAGGTACCCGTAAACTTCCGCATTATATTCTTTCATGAGACCGATAAAGAGAATGGCCAGAGCCATCATCAAGGTATAAAAAATACCCGTAGAGACGTCCAGGCCCGATTTCCCTTTGTCATAGAGCGTTCCGATCGTCCAAACGGTCCCCAATCCAAAGACGATCGCCAGGAGGAACGGATTCCACCCCATCAAATAGCCGAGCGTAACACCCCCGAAAGCGGCGTGAGAAGTTCCTGCACCGATGAAAGAGAGCCCCTTTAATATGACAAAGACCCCGATAACGGAGCAGAGCGTCCCGATAATCAGCGATGAGAGGAGTGCTCTCTGCATGAATTCATACTGGAGAAAATCAGCCATGGTGGTCTTCCATGATGACATAAGCTCCCCGTTCTCTTTCGAGAATCATCACCTCTTTCCCATAGACTTTGCTCAGAATATCCTTCACCAGAATTTCTTTCGGTTTTCCGCAGGCAATGATATTTTTATTCAATAAAACTAGCCTGTCGATAAAAGGAGAAATCATATTAATTTCATGGGTAACGAAGATAATTGTCAGACGAAGTTCTTTGTGAAGCTTCCGGATTAATTCGATAATGGAATGAGAAGTAGGAGAATCAATGCCTGTCGTGGGTTCGTCTAAGAGAAGTATTTCAGGATTCTGAGCGAGAGCACGAGCGATAAAAACGCGTCTTTGCTGTCCGCCCGATAGATTACCCAACGGCGTATCCTGAAAGATTCCCATCGCCACATTTTCGAGTGCCGCCTGGACAATTTGCCTGTCTTTTGCCCCGGGCCTTTTCCATAGTCCGATAGAACTGTAGCGCCCCATCAACACAGTTTCAAATACCGTAATTGGAAAATGGGGGTCGACGGAGTCTTTTTGAGGGACATATCCGATTCTGGCCCGATGGTGACACTGAAGTTTTTCGCAATCACAATCAAAAATTTGGAGCGTTCCCTCCTGAGGGGTAATTAAACCAAGAATGGCCCTCAGGAAAGTGGTTTTCCCTGAACCGTTTGGACCAATGATTCCGATGAATTCACCTGGCTTTATTTCAAGAGAAATATTGATCAGAGCAGATTCTTTATGATATCCAAACGAAGCATTTTTGAAATGTATCAGGGAAGAGTTAACTAATTTTTCAGATGTTTGCATTTTAATCTTTGATTGCGGCGATAATCTGGTGGACGTTATATTCGATCAGAGAGATATAGGTTTCGGTTCCCGGAATGGCTCCGGTCAACGGCGACAGAATCACCAAACGGGCACCTGATTCCACCGCAATCATCTGGGGAATTTTATTGCTGAGTTGGGGCTCAGAAATGATCACACGAATCTTTTCCTTTCTAATGAGCTGAATGAGTGCTCGAATCTGCTTTGCAGAAGGTTCTGCGCCAATTTGTGTCATAAGGTTTCCGGCCACTTTCAACCCGAATCGCCTGGCGAAATAGGGCCAGGCCGGGTGCTGCGTAATGATGGTCTTATTCTTGAGTCCTTTCAGTTCTGAAATAAGGATCATTTCAGTCTGATCGAGTTTCATGAGATAGAGGCCCTGGTTTTTCAAATAAAAATCTTTATGGGCAGTATCAATTTTAATCAGATCCTCCGTAATTTCTCTGACCATAATTTTCGCATTTTCCGGATCAAGCCAGATGTGGGGGTTCCCGCCGTCATGGGAATCTGCGTCTTCTCTCGCTGGGTTTCTTTCTTCATCCCGCATCAAAGGGATTCCGTTGGATGTGGTAATCAGGACAAGTGACGGATTTTCCGCATTGGCAATGAGTCCTTTTACCCAAACTTCCAGGCCGAGACCCACTTGGACCATCATGCGGGCATTCTTAATTGCAAGAATATCACCAGGTTTAGGTGTATAAGTATGTTCGCTTTCCATTCCGGTCAAGAGCGTGGTAACAGAAACCCGGTTCTGGCCGACCTGTTCGACAAAATCTTTTAAAAAAGGGAGCGTGGTTACGATATTTATTTTATTTTCTTCTCCCCCTGTTGGTTGGCAGAACATGAGAATAAAGAAGGCAGAGCTCACCAGGAACCGAAATCTATTCCTCATAAAGGTTCTCCCGCAGAGTGCCCTGGCTATCTTTTTTTTGACGTTTCTTCTTTTGTCTCCCTTCTATCAAAAGCGTCAATTCTCCTTTGACCTGCCATTTCCGCTGAGTAATTTCTGAAAGAGTTCCGTAAATAAACTCCTCGAATTTTTTGGTGAGTTCCCGGGCGATAACAGCTCTTCGGTCCCCGAACGCAATCTGAAACTCATCCAGAACAGCAAGAATTCGATGAGGAGATTCAAAAAAAATCAATGTCTTTTTCGTATCCTTGAGTTCTTCCATCATTTTCAGCCTGGCAGCTTTCTTTCGAGGCAAAAAGCCGTTGAAAATGAATCCGTCTGTGGGAAGTCCGGAAGCGGAAAGGGCCGTCAAGACCGCAGAAGGTCCGGGAAGGGGAATCACTTTGATCCCGCATGCAATAGCCTGATTAATAAGCAGATATCCCGGGTCGGACACGGTAGGCGTTCCGGCGTCTGAAACCAAAGCAACCTGGCGGCCTTCCAGGAGGAGTTTAACAAGTACAGGGGCCTTTTCTTCCTTATTAAAGTCATGATAGCTTGTCAAAGTTTTTGAGATTTCAAAATGGGAGAGAAGATTTTGCGTATGACGCGTGTCCTCGCATGCGACGACGTCCGCTTCCTTTAAAATTCGAATTGCCCGAAGCGTCATATCTTCGAGATTTCCGATTGGTGTTGGAATGATATAAAGATTCCCCTGAGTCATGCGCTTAAGGAGTATACACGATGACCGGGGTAATTTAAATCCTTAACTCTTTTTCTCTCGGGAGTGGCACCGGCCACAATCAAACAGCGGAAAAGCGACCTTTCCATGGCACCTGCCGCAAAATTCTCCTTTGAAGATTCTTTGCATCGAAACCGGATTGGCTCCCGCTCTTGGAATAAAAATGGAAGGATGACAATTAATACAGTCGAGCCATTGCGTGTGTGGAAAATGAGGAAATACGACGTCCTTGAGGGGAAATCGTTTATCGATTTTAAATACAATATTCAAATCAAGAGGAGGGATAGGTGGCGCCAACGGATCGAGACTGTCACTCGGACGAATGGGACCTTTTTGAATCGCTATAACCCAATCAATATAACCTGCGGGGGTCACGGGAAGGTATTCAAGGGCAACGGACTGGGCGGGCTGGTCATTGGGAAAGACCGGATTAAATGGAGCGACAGCGCAAGAGGAGCAGACCCAAGAAATCATAAGAATTATCCCGAATTTCATCTTCATCGGTCAGGGGAGGCGCTTTCTGATCTGAAATCGATAGAGGTCGCTTTCTGCAGGTTCTCGCCACCCGAGGTATACGGACTGGAAATCCGAAATGAGAATGGGATTTAACCTGAAATCGCCGGGAGAACTTTCAGGAGGAAGTTCGATTATTTTGCTTTCTCCTTCGAGAGTCAGTGTTTGGGCGGCTATTTTGGGTATTCCAAGAAGGTCCCAATTTTCCCAGGCGATCAGGAGCGTTTCATGATCGGGGACTAGGACCGGATTGAATGACTTTCCGCCAAGTCGGATCAGTCTGGAATTTTCAGATTTCCATCCTTCCGGAGTTAAATGGCGGAGCTGGATCGTAAATTGCTCGTCAGCGCTCCTTTCCTGAAAGATTGCAAAGAGATTATTTTTAAAGATTGCGAGAGAAGGATTGAATGCCTGCATTTTCTGATTTTGATTTAATGCTGACGGCGATCTTAACCATTTTCCATCTTCCAGCACAGCATGATATATTTGGAAGACTCTCGTTTCATCGGATTCTGCCCAGATCAAATGTCCTTTATTGCCGGAAAACAGCAAAAAAGGAGCCTGGGTAATGTGCTGCGCTTCCAGTCCGAAACCGGCACCGACGGGAATCCAGGTTTCGCCGTTCCAATGTTTAATATAAAGTTTGGACCATTCTTTTTCACCTGTTTCATTCCAGGTCAGGTATGGCAATCCATTTAAAAAGGCAAGCATCGGACTTCTAGCGTCTTTTTCGGGCTTGTTATTTAATGCTCCCCCTAAATTTTCCCATTCCGATCCATTCCACTGCTTGACGTAAAGCTGGGAGATATTGGAGTCATTCTTTTCGGTCCACGTCAAAAATAGATTTTTCCCGTTTGTGGCAATAAATGGGGCCGAGGAGGAGTAAAAGCGATCCCTGTTTAGGCTCCTTCCAATCTGTTCCCAGGCGAAGCCGTCTTTCAATCTCCTGATATAAACTTGTTGAATGCCATGTAAATCGGATTCGGTCCAGGCGACATACAGTTCGTTCTTCCAAAAGGTCATGCTTGGCGTGAGTACATGTCTGCTGGTCAAAGTTTCAGGAAGCGGGGTCCGATTAGGGTGAAACGAATCCGAAAGAGAAATCCAATTGGCGCTATGAGACGGAGAGCGGAACAAGGTGAGGAGAATGAACAGAAAAAAAACTGATTTCGACAGGATCAGCACGTGATCGATTATTCCCCGCTTAGTTTCGGTGAGGGTTCAATGAGAATCAGGATTTAGGTTTTGTATGGCATCGACTGCAATCGCTTAAAGGAAAGGAGACCTTGCCATGACATCTTCCGCAATACTCTCCCTGAATTATTTTTTCCATGGTCACCGGATTTGAGCCGGCCTGCATTTTAAAGATACCGGGATGGCAATTTCTGCAATCGAGCCATTCGGTATGTGCCAGATGAGGATAAACGACGTCGGGAATGTCACCTTTGGCTTTGAAGATAATATTGAAATCGAGCGGGGGCATGGTAGGTGTATCCGGATCGCCGGTTAGCGTTTCTTTGGGATGTATAATTCCCTGCCGGAGTGCCTGAACCCAGTCAACGTACCCCTGCTTTGCCTTTGGAAGATAGTCAAAAGCAAGTGGATGCGCGTCTTCAGAAAGAGAGGTTGTTTCCTGTCCCGACTTCTCAACGGGAGAAGGGTCATTTTTCTGAATGAGTTTTTGGGAAGTTTCTGACTGTACGCAGGAAGTAAACGTCAAAAAAAGAGAGAGAAATAGAGCGGATTTCTTGAAATGGAACAAATTTATTTCTCTCTTCCTTCGACCGTAATCATCCCGGTCATTTTATTGTGTATAAAACAGAAATAAGGGTATTCGCCGGGGTCTTTGAAGGTGTGACTGTAAACGGTTCCAGGACGAAATTCATCCGAAAAGATTTCAAGATCATCTGTAGGCCCCGAACCGGGGACCGAAGCAAGCACATGTTTCCGTTCATCTTTATTGTGCCAGCGGATCGTATCTCCGACTTTAATCGTTATCTTATCTGGGTCGAATTTAAGGATATTGGGGAGAATAACGACTTCGTAAATCTGGGTTTCCGCTGCAGTGGCAGGTATCGGTGCGAAAAAGAGGCCAAATAGGAGAATTAAAATGATCATGAGATGAACAATCGGCTTTAAACCCGCGAGTCATACCCTCCTGATTATTTGGAAGGGGTCTGAGAGGTTGAGTTAGCGAGCGCAGCGGGACAGCCGATTCCCTTGTTTCCACAATTTTCCATACTCACGTCCCCGGCGCCAGGAAAAACAGTCCCTTCATACTTATCGCCTTCTTTTGGAACAACATGGCAACGAAGACAATCGCTAAGCGGGAAAGCGACTCGATTATGACAGCGGCCGCAGTATTCCCCCGAGGCTATTTTCGGCATGGTCATATTCTTATTGTTTTCGGTGTGGTTCATGAGAAATATTGCAGGATGACAGTTGGTACAGGTCAACCACATGGTATGGATCTTGTGAGGGAAAATGACATTGGGCATAAAATTGCTTTTTGTCGGAATATCAAACGAAAGATCGAATGGAGGCATGTCAGGCTCATCAGGATTGAGGGAACCTTTTGGCGTCACTTTTCCCTGCCTCAGTGCATCGGCCCAGTTCACCAGACCATACTGATCCTTCGGGAGGTCAGAGACCTCCAATGCGACAGGATGTTTTGCCTTGCCAAACTGATTGGCGTCACCCGGAGGATGATTGGGATCACCTTTCCCAGCCATCACGCCTCGTCCACTTAGGTAAATCGCCTCGGAGGGAGGTATCTTCGCAATTTCTTCGCGGGTTAACGGTTTTTCATCGGGTCCAGGGGCAAGAGTGATATGGGAATAATCGACTTCCTTCAACGAGCCAGAAGATTCAACCGGCTGGGCCGGTGGTTCACTCTTCGACTCGGAAGATGCCGCGGGTGTCGGTGAAACCGCTGCCGGCGGTTCCGGAGTTGTCGTCACGGGCGTCGTTACTGCTGAAGCTCCGGGAGCGGGCACGACTGACGGTGCGGCCTCCTGAACGGCAGGTGCGTCTTTTTTGGATTCAGGCTGTTGAGCCGAGTGGAACCAGGAACAGGAAGTCAAAACAAAAATGGTCGTCACAAGCAACAGAGCGTTTGAAAGATTATTTTTGATCATCATAAGGCATCATCCTAATAAAATAAGACCGGATCATTAGCAGTAGAAATGATGGGTGTTGACTATTTCAAAAATCCTCGGGCTTTGGGAATCGTAATATCGCTTTTTCCCGAGTGACAACGGTCACAATAAATTGGAGGCCATGCGATTTTTCCGTTATGGCATTTCCCGCAGTAGTCTCCTTTGACAATCTTGACCATCGTAATATCATTGGAACCTTGCTTCATTTCAAAGATATTGGGATGGCAAACTTTGCACTTGAATCGGATTCGATGAAACCAGTGTGGAAAAACAACCGGGGGCATTCCTGCTTTTTCAGCGTAATGATTCAGCGTAAGGTCTCCGTACTCGGCATGAGTCGGCCTGCTCGTCGTCAGCAATCCGGCAATAGAGATAAATGAAGCAGCAACGATCAAAAAAAGAGAGAAGCTAAAGATATTTTTCTTATTCATATGCTCACCCGGTAGAATAAATAAGATTAATCATTGAATCATGAGAAAAGAGTCTGTCAAATATTTTTCGGCTACTCTACCCGAAATAAAAAAAGGTGTCAACATCCAATTGCCCTGACCGAGACATTCTTGATCAGGATCTGTGGTGAGAGGTGCACTTGGGGTAAAGGGGCTCTTTTTGATATTGACGAAAGCGGGCTTCGTATGCTAATTTGTTGAAAAATAATCTCTTTTCTGGAATTGCGGCTGCGAATCGGACTTCATTTAAGAAGGATCTCATTATGAAATTATCAGGTTCCCAGATCTTATTGGAATCGTTAAAGAAAGAGGGGGTAGACACTATTTTTGGTCTTCCTGGCGGCGTGGTTCTTGGAATATTTGATACCCTCTATCATGAAAAGTCAATCAAGGTCATACTCACCCGGCATGAACAAGGGGCAATTCATATGGCCGAGGGGTATGCGAAGGCGACGGGAAGGCCTGGTGTTGCTCTGGTGACATCGGGCCCCGGAGCGACGAATACCGTGACAGGATTGACGAACGCCTACATGGATTCGACACCGATCGTGGTCATCACGGGCCAGGTTCCCTCTCAGATGATCGGCAATGATGCTTTTCAGGAGGCTGATATTGTGGGTATCAGCCGACCCTGCACCAAATACAATTTTCTGGTTAAAGATGTCAAGGATCTGGCCCAGATTATCAAAGAGGCCTTTTATATCGCCACGACGGGTCGTCCCGGACCCGTGTTAATCGATCTCCCGAAAGATGTTACTTTCGCTAAAACCGAATTTAAATACCCGGACAAAGTGTCAATCCGAAGTTATAATCCGACGGTTCAGGGAAATAAATGGCAAATTAAGCAGGCGGCGCTGGCGATTACTAAAGCGAAGAAACCGGTTCTATATGTGGGTGGTGGCGTCGTTCTTGCGAATGCCCACAAAGAAATCAGGGAATTGGCTGAGTTGACACAGATTCCTGTTACGATGACCCTTATGGGCCTGGGCGCCTTTCCGGGAATGCATGATCTTTCGATGGGAATGTTGGGAATGCATGGGCTGGCCTGCGCGAACTGGGCAGTACATGATTGTGATCTCCTGGTGGCCATTGGTGCCAGATTCGATGACAGGGTAACGGGAAAAGTCGCCGATTTTGCTCCCCAGTGCGAAGTGATTCATATCGACATAGATCCCACTTCCATTCGCAAGAATTTCAAAGTTGACATTCCAATCGTCGGCGATGTCAAATTCGTCTTGAAAGATTTAAATGAGGCTCTGAGGGACTCATTTTCCCAAAATGGGGATTTGAAGGAATTAAGAAAGCCCTGGTTTGCACAGATTGAGAAGTGGAAGAAGGAGAGACCGCTTCTTTACCATCAAGAATCCAGCGTCATTAAACCCCAGTTCGTGATTGAAAAGCTATATGAGTTGACTCATGGAGAGGCGATCGTCACAACGGATGTCGGTCAGCACCAAATGTGGGCGGCGCAGTTTTATAAATTCAAGAATTCCCGGACTTTCCTGAATTCAGGTGGATTAGGGACTATGGGATATGGTTTTCCGGCCGCTCTGGGAGCTCAGGCCGCTTTCCCGGAGAAGCTTGTGATCAATATCAGCGGAGACGGCAGCATTCAGATGAACATTCAGGAGCTGGCTACGGCGGTGGTCGAAAACTTCCCCGTTAAGGTCGCCATTTTAAATAACCGCTATCTCGGGATGGTCAGGCAGTGGCAGCAGCTTTTTTATGAAAATCGCTATTCTTCAAGCTACCTGGATCGAACACCTGATTTTGTAAAGCTGGCAGAGGCCTACGGTGCGGTGGGGTTGCGGGCGACCAAACCGGATGAAGTGGAAGATGTGATCCAGGAAGCGCTACGTGTGAAGAAGCCTGTTGTCATGGATTTTGTCGTTGATCCGAATGAGAATGTTTACCCGATGGTCCCCGCTGGCGGATCCAATTATGCCATGGTCTTTGAAGATCCCAAACCTGTTCATGATGATAAACCCGCTCGAATGGCGGACCCCGATTCTATCTTGACAGCTTAATCCATCCTCATAAAGAAAGAGCTTATGCAGAGAATAATATCTGTTCAGGTTGAGAACAAATTTGGTGTGTTATCTCGTGTTTCCGGTCTCTTCAGCGGAAGAGGATTTAATATTGAAAGTCTTTCAGTCGGAACGACGACGGATCCTTCAATTTCCCAGATGACGATTGTGACGGAAGGGGATGAGAGGATTATTGAACAGATTGTTAAACAGCTAAACAAACTGATCGATGTCATCAAAGTGGTTGACTTGACAGAAAATGAGTTTGTAGAACGGGAGATGGCTTTGATCAAGGTTCATGCCCGAAGTGAGGATAGAGCGGAAGCACTCCGCATCACCGATATATTTAGAGGTAGAATCATTGATTCCAGTCCGACCTCCTATACCATTGAAATTTCGGGGGAGGTTCGCAAGATTGAAGCGATGATCAATCTTTTGCGGCCTCTCGGCATTAAGGAAATTGTTCGTACCGGCCGAATCGCCATTGCCCGCGAGGAAGCCAAAATGCTGGTCCAAAGAGAGAGAAAGGTCGCCGAGGGATGAGTTAGACGCCGGTCCCAGCGAGCAAGGCGAGCGAGAGGGGGAGTCTCAATCTGGCTTTGCCAGTTGAGGGGGCGACGCAAGCCCCTGCGAATAGTCGAGAGAAAGGTCGCCGAGGGATAAGATTAACAGACTGGGAATGATATCCAAAAATCAAAAAGGGAAAAGCCATGAAAATCTATTATGATCAAGATGCCGAAATAAAGAATTTTAAAAACAAAACGGTTGCCGTGATCGGGTACGGCAGTCAGGGACATGCTCATGCGCATAATTTAAAGGAGAGCGGTGTGAGCGTAGTGGTTGGATTAAGGCCGGGAAAATCCTGGGATAAGGCCGAACGTTCCGGTTTGAAAGTGATGAAAGTGAGCGATGCCGCCAAAACTTCTGATATTGTTATGATTCTTGCTCCCGACGAATTGCAGGGGGATCTATATGCCCAGGAGATCGCTCCGTTTTTAAAGGAGGGAGCTTTCCTCTCCTTTGCGCATGGCTTCAATATTCACTTTGGTCAAATTGTTCCTCGAAAAGACTTAAATGTTTTTATGGTTGCCCCGAAAGGTCCAGGGCATCTGGTCCGCTCGGAATATTTGAAAGGGAGCGGGGTTCCCGCTTTGATTGCAATCCATCAAGATCCGTCAGGCGACACCAAGAACATTGCTCTGGCTTATGCCAAGGGAGTCGGCGCGGGTAGAGCCGGAATTATAGAAACCAATTTTAGAGAAGAAACCGAGACAGACCTGTTCGGAGAGCAGTCGGTCTTGTGCGGTGGGTTGACAGCACTCATCATGGCGGGGTACGAAACTTTGACCGAAGCAGGTTATTCCCCGGAGATGGCGTATTTTGAATGTCTCCATGAAGTCAAGCTGATTGTGGATTTGATTTACGAGGGGGGAATATCCAACATGCGCTATTCGATCAGCAATACTGCGAAGTACGGAGATTTAACCCGCGGCCCCCGGCTCGTGACCGAACAGACGAAGTCAGAAATGAAGAAAATCCTCGGTGAAATTCAGAGTGGTCATTTTGCCAAAGAGTGGATTCTGGAAAATAAAGCCAACAGGCCGGTTTTTAACGCCCTTAGCAAGAAAGGAGAGAATCATCCGATTGAAGAAATCGGATCCCGTCTCCGTGAGATGATGCCCTGGTTAAAAAAGGAACGTCTCGTTGACAAAACCAAAAACTAGAGGGTTCCCAATTGCCATTGAAGGGCTTCCCTATTTAGGTCTTTTTATAGGATTGACCCTTCTCTCACTTTTTTTGGATGTCATCCCTTTAGCGATTCTATTCGGAATTTTTTCTCTCTTTATTCTCCAGTTCTTTCGAAACCCGGACCGTTCCGGCTCCCAGGAGGCGGGGGCGGTTCTGTCCCCTGCCGATGGCGAAATCATTGTCATGGAACCTGTCCACGAAGACCGCTTCTTAAACGCAAAAGCAATCAAGATCTCCATTTTCATGAATGTATTTAACGTTCATGTCAACCGATCTCCCTATGCCGGAACGGTCCGAAAAATTGCCTATGAAAAGGGAAAGTTCTTTGCCGCAAATGCGGAAAAGGCCTCGCTTGAAAATGAGCAGAATGCGATATTGCTGGAAACAGATTCAGGAAAAACAATCCTCTTTATTCAGATTGCCGGGCTCATCGCGAGACGTATTCTTTGTTATGTCCGGGAAGGGGACCGATTGGTAAAGGGAGAGCGATGTGGTATAATTAAATTCGGCTCCCGGGTGGATATTTATCTTCCCGACGCGTCTCGCATTTTGGTAAAGCTGAAAGATAAAGTGAGAGCCGGAGAAACAGTATTGGGAATGCTTCCATGATCAAGATGAATAAGGTCCGCCAGAAAGGCGTCTATCTGATTCCTAATTTATTTACGACAGGAAACCTCTTCAGCGGGTTCTATGCCGTGATTTCGGTTTTTAATGCCGATTACCTTCTGGCAGCCTACGCTATTCTGGCGGCGACTGTATTTGATTCGCTCGATGGTAAAGTGGCACGATTGGCGAATGCCACAAGCCGGTTTGGAACCGAATATGATTCCCTTGCTGATTTAATCTCATTTGGTCTTGCTCCCGGGCTTCTGATTTATTCCTGGGCACTTCACTCCTACAACCGGTTAGGATGGATCGCCGCATTCTTGTTTGTGGTATGCGGTGCGTTGCGTCTGGCGCGATTTAATGTCCAGACCAGCTCTCAGGATCCGCGTTATTTTAATGGACTCCCGATTCCTGCTGCGGCCATTACTGTCGCGATGATGGTCATTGTGGACAATCATATTTTAAGGCTTGGATCCGAAGTGAAGCCGGTATTAATTCTGATTATGACCTATTCCCTTGCCTTTCTGATGGTGAGCACGATCAAATACCGGAGCTTTAAAGATATTAACCTGAAGTCAAGACGCTCCTTTCAATATCTGGTCTGGGCGGTACTTATTTTTGGACTGATTGCATTGGAACCGGTTATTATGCTATTCTTACTCATCGTTCTCTATGCACTGTCAGGTCCGGTTTCCAGACCGTTTCGTGCTCTTTTTTCAAAAAAGGCAAAAGTGGAGGATGATTCGGACGAGGATTTTGATGAACTCGGTGATGAAGAGGGATTCTCACCTCCTCCTCGCCGTTAAAAATTAAAAGCTGTGAAAAGGAGTAGTAGGTCGTTTTGCATTAACGAGAGAATCAGTGGGTGGTGAAAACTGATATGTAAACGAACGAACTCGCCTTGGAGCTGCTTTCGTGAAGAGGGAAACCCCTTTGTAATGAAGGCCGGATGCTTGCCGTAATCAGAGCAATGAAGAACGCTCGAAGTTCAGCGTTGAAACAGGGTGGTACCACGAAGAAACCTTCGTCCCTGTAGGGCCGTACTGGCGACCCTACAGGAATGAAGGTTTTTTTATTTGTCTGCCTATTGGCGCAAATTGACTTAGGAGGAAAGAAATGAGAAATGTCAGAATATTCGATACGACTTTGAGAGATGGTGAGCAATCTCCCGGATGCAGCATGAATGTGGAGGAAAAGGTTATTATCGCAAAACAGCTGGCTCAACTGGGGGTTGATATTATCGAAGCCGGATTTGCCATCAGCTCTCAGGGAGATTTTGAGGCGATCCAGAGAATTTCAAGAGAGGTGGAAGGGCCGGTTATCTGTAGTCTGGCCAGAGCGAGGGGAGAAGATATTGATCGTGCCGCTGCAGCGATAGCAGATGCTCCGAAAAAGAGAATTCATACTTTTTTATCCACTTCCGATATTCATCTTGAACATCAATTCAAGATGTCAAGAGAAGATGCCCGAGATCGCGCTTCGGAGATGGTCCGAAGGGCGAAATCGTATGTCGAAGATGTGGAATTCTCCCCGATGGACGCGACCCGATCTGATCCGTTTTATCTCTATTCGGTTTTGGAAGCGGTCATTGATGCGGGTGCGACGACTGTGAATATCCCCGATACGGTGGGGTATGCGACTCCGGAGGAATTTGGGGCATTGATCAGGGGAATCACAGAAAATGTCAGGAATATCCAGCATGCCGTGATTTCAGTGCACTGCCATAATGATCTGGGTCTGGCCGTCGCCAACTCGCTGGCGGCCATCAGGCAGGGTGCTGGGCAGGTCGAGTGCACGATTAATGGAATCGGGGAGAGGGCGGGAAACGCATCTCTGGAAGAGGTCGTTATGGCTCTCCGAACAAAGAAAAACAATTACCAGGCGGATACCCGTATCAAGACGGAAGAGATCATCAAATCGAGCCGGCTCTTGACCCGGGTGACCGGAATGCAGGTGCAGGCCAACAAGGCGATTGTCGGAGCGAATGCATTTGCCCATGAATCCGGCATTCACCAGGACGGGCTTCTTAAAGAAAAGTCGACATATGAAATCATTGCGCCCGAGGCGGTGGGTTTGGGTCAGAGCCAGCTTGTTATGGGGAAACATTCGGGCAGGCACGCCTTCCGAAACCGGTTAAGTGAAATGGGATATGATTTGACGGATGGAGAGATTGACAGGGCTTTTGACCGGTTTAAGAAACTGGCCGATCAGAAAAAGGAGGTTTTCGAAGACGACCTCAATGCCATTGTGAGCGATGAGATATCGAATCAGAACGAGAAATTTAGACTAAAAACACTCTACGTAGAGAGCGGGACTCAGGTGAGCCCGACTGCAACCATAGAGCTGGAAAGAGAGGGAAATCTGATTAAAGAAATAGGAAAAGGAGATGGGCCCGTCGACGCGGTTTATAAAACACTCGATCGACTCACCCAAAATAAGGGAACACTCCTTTCATATCAAGTGTCGGCGATTACGGGCGGTACAGACGCCCAGGGAGAGGTGACCGTGAAGGTCGAGGAAAACGGAAAGGTTGTGACAGGACATGGATCCGATACGGATATCCTGATCGCCAGCGCCAAAGCCTATTTAAACGCTCTGAACCGGCTCGCAGGAATGCCCCGGACGCCCCGGGAAAATAAAATATCGATTCACAATCCCTGATGCAGAATCATGGGTAATAAAATTTATCAAGTCGACGCGTTTGCGCATAAGCCATTTACGGGTAATCCAGCGGCTGTCTGTATCTTGCCGGGACCGGGCTTGAATGAATCCTGGATGCAAGATCTTGCCCGGGAGATGAATTTATCAGAAACGGCCTTTCTTTATCAGGAGAGGGAAGGATATCGTCTACGATGGTTCGCGCCGGGAGGGGAGGTCGATCTCTGTGGACATGCCACTCTGGCCAGCGCGCATGTTTTATGGGAAGAGGGACTACTAGATTCGAATCAGCAAGGTCGTTTCTACACGAAGAGCGGGCTACTCATTGCAGAACTTCGCGGGAGTTGGATAGAACTGAATTTTCCTGTAGTCAGGATTCAGAAACCTCTTCCCGACGATGACATGGCATTGGTTGAGAGTGCATTGAAAGTCAAGCCGGTATTTATGGCAAGAAATCAGTTTGATATCATGGTTGAAGTCGATTCGGAAGATAAAATCAGGAGACTCGATCCGGATATGGAACTGCTCAAGAAGCTACCGGGAAGAGGCATTGTGGTGACGAGCCGGTCAAATTCACCGGATTATGACTTTGTCTCAAGGTTTTTTGGTCCAAAAGTGGGGATACCGGAAGACCCGGTGACCGGCTCGGCCCATTGTGCGTTATACCCCTATTGGAATTCCAAACTGGGAAAACAGAGGATGATCGCCTATCAGGCTTCGTCACGAGGGGGTTACTTAAGGGTTCAGTCGAACGGAAACCGCGTTATTCTCGGTGGCCAGGCGATAACCGTTCTGCGCGGTGAACTGACGTTAAATAACAGGTGATTTGAATTGACAAACGTGAGGATAGGTAGTAGTTTTGTCAGAATTTGGCCCCCTGAAACGCCGCGGCTGGGTAACCGTCCGGAAAGTTTTAGAAAAGCGAGAAAATAGTCTGGGTTTGCGGAGAATCCTATGGTGGGACATTTTGTTTCGAGTTGGCGTAGAGGGTCTGTTTCCAAATTTTTTCTCGCGGCTATCCTATTAGGATTCAGTCCCTTTTCGATGGCCTACGAAGTAATTCCGGTTGAAAAAGGGGGAGAGCTTTCCGGAACTGTTAAGTTTACCGGGGATCCGCAGGTAAACGTTTCGCACCAGGTTGTCAACAATGCCGATTACTGCGGAGCGTCCGTCGAAGAAGAAAAATTTATTGTCGGTTCCGGCAGGGTGCTGCAGAATGTGGTCATTTCGATAGAAGGGGTCATGACTGGCAAGAAGCCTTCGAACTCGATTTTAGTAATCGAAAATAAAAAATGTCATTTTGTTCCCCATGTTCAGGTCGGAATGGTGGGAGACGTCTATGAAGTCAGGAATTCTGATCCGGTACTTCATAACACCCATCTCCATATGGAAGAAGCCACCCTTTTGAATATCGCCATGCCGTCAGGGGGAAAGAATATTAAAAAAACAATTGCCAATACCGGAGTGATCAATGTGAGGTGTGATGCGCATAAGTTCATGCAGGGATGGCTTGTGGTAGTCGACAATCCGTATAGTGCCGTGTCCGATAGGGAAGGTCGATTTAGGATTGCCGATATTCCTCCAGGTAAATACAAAGTCAGGTTTTGGCATGAAGGGTTTCAATCTAAAATTAGAGAAATTGAAATTTTGCCCAAAAAATCTTCCGTGCTTTCTATCGATTTCAAATAAGACCATACATTCTTTTCCTTTTTTTTCGATTGGGTCGCATTTCGGCCGTATCGGAAAGTGCGGCGTTTTGCCTTTTGATCTGCTTTGACTCAAAAAAACCGATTTAATTCAGAGATATTTTGTGGGAAAATGGTGGTTTAAGCCATTTGAAATTGAAAGAGGGGAGATCAGGGGGCCATGAAGCCTAAAACGATGTTTGAGAAAATCTGGGAAAATCATATTGTGCATGAGGAACCAGAAAAGCCAAGTCTCCTCTATATCGATAGACATTTGGTCCATGAGGTCACGTCGCCGCAAGCATTTGACGGCCTCCGGCTTGCCGGACGTGAGGTCAGACGCCCTGATCTGACCTTTGCAACCATGGATCATAATGTCCCGACTTCAGATCGTTCTCTTCCCATTGAAGACTTGATCTCGGCTCTCCAGATGGAGACGCTCTCAAAAAATTGTCGCGAGTTCAAGATCACGCTATTTGATTTAAAAAATTCCGATCAGGGGATTGTTCATGTCATCGGGCCGGAACTCGGAATCACCCTTCCCGGATCGACAATTGTCTGCGGAGACAGCCATACTTCGACTCATGGGGCTTTCGGGGCGCTAGCATTCGGTATCGGGACGAGTGAAGTGGAACATGTCCTTGCGACGCAGTGTCTTTGGCAAGAGCGGCCTAAAACATTTTTGATCGAAGTCAATGGCGTTCGCCCCTATGGCGTAGAAGCGAAAGATATGATTCTGTCAATCATCGGAAAGATCGGGACCGAAGGAGGGACAGGCTATGTGATTGAATTCGGCGGAGAAGCGGTTCGCGCGCTATCCATGGAAGAGAGGATGACGGTCTGCAATATGTCCATTGAGGCAGGAGCAAAAGCCGGAATGATTGCCCCGGATGAAAAGACCTATGCCTATTTAAAAGGGAGAGCGTACGTTCCGAAAGAGTTTGACAAAGAGGTTGAAAATTGGAAGAGATTGCCTTCTGATTCTGACGCTCAATACGACCGTGTATTAAAGATCGATGCAAAGACATTTGTTCCCCAGGTGACCTGGGGAACAAATCCCGGCCAGGTCATTCCCGTCGACGGGGCGATTCCTGATCCGGCCGCCATGATCGATTCCAACGCACGAAAATCGGCTGAAAGAGCCTTGGAATACATGGGACTTGAGCCCGGAACCCCTCTGCAGAATATATCGATTGATCGTGTGTTTATCGGTTCATGTACCAATTCCAGAATCGAAGATCTTCGACGCGTTGCCGGATTTGTGAAAGGAAAAAAGGTAGCGTCATCAGTCTACGCGATGATTGTGCCGGGATCTCAACCGATTAAGAAAAAAGCAGAAGAGGAAGGATTGGACAAGATTTTCAGAGAATCCGGTTTTGACTGGAGGGAGTCCGGATGTTCGATGTGTCTGGGAATGAACCCGGACACCTTAAAACCGGGAGAGCGATGTGCTTCAACTTCCAACCGGAATTTTGAAGGACGCCAGGGAAAAGATGGACGAACGCATCTCGTGAGTCCGCTTATGGCTGCTGCGGCTGCAATAGAGGGGCACTTTGCCGATATCCGTAAATATGTCGTTGGGAAAGGGTAGATTGAATGGAACCTTTTAGGAAATTCAGCGGAATTGTTGCTCCGCTTGACCTCAATAATGTGGATACCGACCAGATTATTCCAAAACAATTTCTCAAGAGAATTGAAAGAACCGGATTTGGTCAATTTCTCTTTTTTGACTGGCGCTATGACAGTCATAAGGCACTGAATCCTGATTTTGAATTAAACGCAAGCAGGTATCGCGGCGCCTCGATCCTTCTGACGCGGGCAAATTTTGGTTGTGGATCGTCAAGAGAGCATGCCCCGTGGGCTTTGCTCGACTACGGTTTCCGCTGTTTGATTGCCCCTTCGTTTGCCGATATTTTTTATAACAATTGTTTCAAAAACGGGATTCTCCCCGTTCGGCTTGACGAAGACAGCGTGGAACACCTTTTTCAGGAGGTTCGTCGGACAGCTGGATTCCAGCTAACGGTCGATCTGAAGGAAAAGAAAATTACCACTGAGAAGGGCTCGAGTTTTTCAATTCCGGTGGATGACTATCGTCGTGACGCACTGTTGAATGGACTGGACGACATTGGCATGACGCTGAAAGTTTCGGAAAAGATCAAGCAATTCGAGTCGAACCATCGCGTGTCGATTCATCACGTTTGATCGACCTCAGGAGGTCAGTTATTCTAAACAACCTTATTATTTTCAGTAGGTTAAAGGTCCGTTGGCATTTGTATTCTGATTTGATTTTGAGAGGAAATCCAGTTTGAAAAAGGAATTTAAGATTGCGGTTTTGCCCGGGGATGGTATTGGACCCGAGGTGATGAGAGAAGCCCTGAAAGTCCTTGATCAAGTCGAGAAAGGATTCCAGGTCAGGTTTAAGAGGACCGAGGCTTTGGTAGGTGGGGCAGGCATTGACCATGAAGGAAAAGCGCTTCCGGAAAAGACAGTCGAAATCTGCAAAGAGTCCGATGCCATTTTGTTCGGATCGGTCGGAGGTCCAAAATGGGAGAAGCTTCCGCCGGATCAACAGCCCGAGAGAGGAGCACTGCTTCCCTTAAGGAAGATTTTTGGACTCTTTGCCAATTTGCGACCGGCAATCGTTTTTCCCCCTTTGGCCAGCTCTTCGGTTCTGCGTCCAGACATTGTCGGTGAAGGGTTTGACATTCTGATTGTCAGAGAATTGACCGGAGGAATCTATTTCGGTCAACCGAAAGGACGTGAAAAAACCGAATCGGGTGAGAAAGCGTTCGACACCCTCGTCTATACGACACCGGAAATTGAACGGATTGCCCATGTTGCGTTTCAGGCCGCACGAAAAAGAAACAAGAAGGTGACCTCCATTGACAAGGCGAACGTCCTCACCACGATGGTACTCTGGCGGGAGGTGGTGACCCGTATCGGGAAGGAGTATCCGGATGTCACCCTGAATCATCTCTATGTTGATAACGCCGCGATGCAGCTAGTCAAAAATCCGCGCCAGTTTGATGTGATATTGGCTGATAATATGTTTGGAGACATTTTGAGCGATGAAGCGGCCATGTTGACGGGATCATTGGGAATGCTTCCTTCTGCATCCCTGACCGGGTCGCGCTTCGGACTTTTTGAACCTTCGGGCGGTTCCGCACCTGATATCGCCGGAAAAGGGATCGCCAATCCGATTGCCCAGATTCTTTCGTTAGGCATGATGCTGAAATACTCCTTTGAGATGGAAGAGGCTTTCGCCGCGGTTGAGCAATCGGTCAACGATGTGCTCGCACTCGGTTTCAGGACTGCCGATATTGCTTTAAACTCCGGAAGAGAAAAGATCGTGGGAACATCTAAAATGGGCGACCTCATTTCGAGGGCTTTCCATGAGAAAGTTTCAAAATGTTGAAAAAGAAGGTCTCGTATGACGTGGCGGTGGTTGGAGCGACCGGAGTCGTCGGAAATGAGATGAAGGAGATCCTTGAAGAGAGGAATTTTCCGGTAAAATCATTCCACCCTTTTGCCTCACCGCTCTCCGTTGGGAAGAGTCTCACCTTTCGGGGCAAACCGTTCAAGGTGAAAGCGCTTGAAGAGCATTGTTTTGATGGTATCGATATTTGTCTGTTCTCGGCCGGTTCAGGGGTCAGCCTGAAATATGCTCCTCTTGCGGCGAAAGCGGGAAGCGTGGTTATCGATAACAGCAGCGCCTTCCGGATGGAAAAAAGCGTCCCGCTTGTGGTTCCCGAAGTGAATATGGCTGCGGGCTATTCTCATCAGGGGATTATAGCCAATCCGAATTGTTCAACGATTCAGATGGTTGTGGCCCTCTATCCGATTCATCAGGCCGCCAAAATCAGGAGAATCGTCGTGACTACATTTCAGTCGGTTTCGGGGAAAGGAAAAAAAGCGATGGATGAATTACTCGACCAAACAAAAGCACTCCTGGCGTTTCAGGAGGTTAAATTCATGGAGTTCCCACATCAGATTGCGTTTAACTGTCTTCCGCATATTGATGATTTTACGGATAATGCTTATACCAAGGAAGAAATGAAAATGGTTAATGAGACCCGAAAAATAATGGGAGACAATACCATTCAAATTACCGCGACCACCGTCCGTGTGCCGGTGTTCCGCTGCCATTCCGAATCGGTTAATATCGAGACAGAAAGAAAACTAACGGCCAACGAAGCAAGGGCCTTGCTTTCGGAAGCTCCCGGCGTGGTGGTTTATGATGATCCCAAAAGAAAAATTTACCCCCAGCCGGTGGAACATGCCGGCAAAGATGAAGTGTTTGTTGGAAGAATCAGAGAAGATCACTCTGTTCCATCCGGGTTGAATTTGTGGATTGTTTCAGATAATCTTCGAAAAGGGGCGGCATTGAATGCGGTCCAGATAGCGGAGCAATTGATTAAATGAGACATCTGAAGAGTGAACAGGATCTTGTTGCCAGAATTACCGAACTAAAAAGAGAAAAAAAGGCCATTATATTGTCCCATAACTACCAGATACCTGAAGTGCAGGATGTGGCCGACTATCTCGGAGATTCGCTTGAGCTTTCCATCAAAGCTTCAAAAACAGACGCGAAGGTGATTGTATTTTGCGGAGTTCATTTCATGGCCGAAACTGCGGCCATTCTCTCTCCTGAAAAGGTTGTTCTGATGCCGGACATTCATTCCGGCTGTCCCATGGCCGACATGATTACAGTAGAACAGCTCAAAGAGCTGAAGGCGGAACATCCTGGAGCGGTCGTTGTCTGTTACGTCAATACTTCGGCTGAAATAAAAGCCGAGAGCGATATTTGCTGTACCTCTTCTAATGCAGTGAAGGTCGTGCAATCAATTCCCAGAGAGAAAAAGATCATTTTTATTCCGGATAAACATCTCGCAAGATTTGTAGAAGGAGAGACGGGAAGAAAAATGATTATATTTGATGGATACTGTCCCAGTCATGTCCGGATGATGGCCGAGGAATTACATCAGGCGCAAGAGCGATATCGCGATGCGCCGGTATTGGTTCATCCGGAGGCTCCTGCCGATATCATCCAGGAGGCAGACCAGATTTTGAGCACGAGCGGAATCTGCCGGGTCGCAAAAGAATCCGAATCTTCGACCATTATCGTCGCGACGGAACCGGGTATACTTTATCGATTGGAAAAAGAGAACCCTGAGAAAACGTTTGTTCCCGCATGTAAATGGTGTAATTGCGCAAATATGAAACTCAATACGCTGGAAAAAATACTTTGGGTCCTGGAAGATATGGAAAACCAGGTAAAAGTTCCGGTTGAAATTCAAAAGAAAGCGAGGAGTGCAGTGGAAAAAATGCTTCAGATTGCCGCATAACCTTCTTCCATGAAATTATCCGAATTCGACTATCCCGCCGAAAATCAAATTATTGCTCAATCCCCATCTGGAGTTCGAGACCAATCTCGTTTGATGGTTCTCCATCGAAAAACGGGAAAAATTCAACATTTTCGATTTGAGAACCTACCTGATCTGATTGAGCCGGAATCGCTTTTGATTGTCAATGATTCGAAAGTATTCCCGGCCCGGCTTAAAGGGGTGAAAAAGAGCGGAGGCAAAACCGAGATACTGCTTCTCAGGGAAAAGAACACTTGTCAGTGGGAAGCGTTGCTCAGGGGAAGATTCAGGGAGGATCAGACGCTTTATTTCGAGGGAGGTTTAGCGGGAAAACTCGTTTCGGCACTCGGGGAAGGAAAAGTTCTCATCGAGTTTAAAGAAGAAGGTTCCTTTGTCCGAAATCATCTTCTCCGATTCGGCGAGGTTCCGCTCCCGCCTTATGTTCGAAGAGATGGCGGAAAATCAGAGGCAGAGGATTTTGCCAATTACCAGACAGTCTATGCAAGAAGTTACGGATCTGTGGCCGCGCCGACAGCAGGTCTTCACTTTACACCGCAATTGTTGAATCGACTTCAAAGACGAGGTGTCGAAATTGCCGCTGTGACGCTCCATGTCGGATGGGGGACATTTAAAGGAATCTCCAGCGAAAATGTCGAAGAACACCGAATGGATTCCGAAAATTACTGTGTCTCCGAAGAAAGTGCCAAAGCGATTAGAATGGCGCATTCTGAAAAACGAAAGATTATAGCTGTGGGGACGACCTCTGCCCGGGTTCTTGAATCCATAGCGACGCCTGAACGGGCATTTTCCTCCGGAGAAGGTTCAACAGAGCTCTTTATTTTTCCGGGTTATTCTTTTAATATAGTGGAAGCACTCATTACCAATTTTCATCTTCCCAGGTCGACGCTTTTAGTTTTAGTTTCCGCTTTTGCGGGAAGGGAACAGATCCTGAAAGCTTATCAGACAGCCATTCTGGAAAAGTATCGGTTTTACAGCTATGGAGATGCAATGTTTATCCTGTAATAACGAGAGGCATATATGAAGGATCTGGACAATATTACCGATTCTGTAGAAAAAAAGTCGTCCGGCATCAGGCTGGGAAGGTGGATCCTGATTCTGGTTCTCTGTTTCGGATTGGCAGGAACGGCTCTTTTCGTTTGGAAAAAAATAACGTCGGCCAAAAAAGAGCTCAGAAAAGAGATGCTCCAGATTCCGGTCGCCAAATTAAATCCTGAACCTGACCTGACTTTTTATAAGAATCTCAAGAACAAGAGCGAAAACGCAGGCAAGAAAGAGTCGATTGTTCCGCTGATTCCTCCGACGACGGCACCTCATCCAAAAACGACTTCCCAGGAAGAAGCGCCCCGCCTTTCCCCACGATTTACGCTTCAGGTCGCCTCAATGAAAGACCATCAGAAGGCCGTGTATCTTCAAGAACGGTTAAAGCGAAAGGGATTCCCTTCGTATATTATCTCCGCTGAAATTCCTGATAAGGGAACATATTACCGAGTCCGTATCGGGCACTATATGACAAAGAAAGCGGCGGAAGAAGTATTGACGCAATTGAAGAGCAAGGGGGAGAAGGAAGGGATGATTGCGAAAGAAAATGTAATGACGAAAGTCAATTGAACGTGGCTCAACTGTTTTAAACCAGTTTAATTCGTTTTTCTTTTGCGATGTTCTCAAGAATTGCCAACGCCTGGCGGAGTCGCTGCATTCGGATGTTTCTACGCCGGATTCCGTCCAAATCGTGGGCCGGGAATCCTTCGGCCCGGACTGAAATCATTTCTTTAAGCAGGGCCTGGTGAAATGGCTTATAATGTTCGGGTTCCAGTTTCTTAATCGTAAGGGGATTCAGGATAAAATAGGCCTCTTCGATATCCTTGGTAATGGCGTCGAGGCTTTTACCATAAATTTCCATATCTGAAAGATAGCAAATCCATAAAAAATGTCAAAGAAAACTCCCGTCGAATTAACTGCGCTCTCCTGCGAGAGACAGATTGAACAATTTTTTGGAAGAACCGGACTGCTTTCCAGTCAGTTTGCCCAATATGAAGAACGGACATCCCAGATTGATATGGCAAAATTGGTGATGATGGCAATGATGCGGAACGAGAAGCTGATGATCGAGGCAGGAACCGGCACGGGGAAAACTTTTGCTTACCTGGTGCCGGCATTGTTAAGCGGAAAAAAAGTCGTGCTTTCGACCGGGACAAAAACGTTGCAAGATCAGATTTTTTTCAAGGATCTTCCGGTTCTACGGAAAATTTTTCATCAACCGATAAAAGCCGTTCTGATGAAAGGAAAGGAGAATTACCTCTGTCTGTATCGTTTTGCCGGATTTTCTCTTAATCCCCTCCTTTTTAGCCGTGACGAGGCCCCTTTTATCGATCAAATTAAGGCCTGGGCAAAGGGGACCGTGTATGGGGAAAGGAGCGAACTTTCAGGCCTCCCCGAAAAGTTTCCCGCCTGGAAGGAGATGTCGGTGACCGGGAATCAGTGCCACGGGAAGAGCTGTACTTATTATGACGACTGTTATATTACCCGGATGAAGAAGGAAATGGAGGATTCCCAGTTGATCGTTGTGAACCATCATCTTTTTTTTGCGGACCTGGCGCTCAGGGAAAACTCATTCGGCCAAATTCTATCGGACTATGATCAGGTGATCTTTGACGAGGCCCATCTGATCGAAGAGATTGCATCCAGCTATTTTGGAATTCAATTTTCTCTCTACGATTTGTTTGAACTGGTAGCGGACGCGAGAAGAGAACTCAAGACCCTGCAGATTAATAATAAGCAGCTCTGGGAAAATCTTGATCATCTGATCAAAAGCGCGGATCTTTTTTTTAATCTCTTTGTCCCGGTTTCCGGAGAAAAACGGATCAGACTTTCTCGTTTGCCGGAAACGAGTCCCAAGGTGCAGGAGGCGGTGTCCTTCCTGAATTCCCTGCAATGGGTCGGCGCCGCTTTCCAAAATTTTCCAAAAAAAAGCGAGGGATGTTATAAAATCTCCGACCGGGCGATACAGCTCCAAGAGTATGGGAGAATCTTTCTGAGGCAGCAGAGCCCGGAGGAGATTTATTGGGGAGAGCTTCGGAATCCGGATTCGGGCGATTGGAGTGCAACCCCCCGGATGATTTTGCACGCAACGCCGATTGAAATCGCATCAAGGCTTCAAGAAAATCTGTTTAATCGCAAAGCGGGAATGATCTTGACTTCTGCGACATTGACGGTGGAGAACACCTTTGATCATATGAAAAAAAAGATCGGAATCATACCGGACCGGGAAATTCAGTTTCAGTCCCCTTTTGATTATTCCTCCCGTGGTCTGATCTATCTCCCGCCGGGAATGCCTGATCCCTCATCGGACGCCTTTGCGAGATCGGCAGCCGAGGAAATTCTGCAGATTCTTCAACTGACTTCGGGCCGAGCATTTATTCTCTGTACCAGTCATAAAAATAAGGAGTTCTACTACGACTATTGCCGGGATAAACTGGATTTCCCTCTGTTGAAACAGGGAGATGGGCAAAAGAGAGAACTTCTTGATACTTTTCGGAACGAAATTTCATCCGTTTTGTTTGCGACGCAGAGTTTTTGGCAGGGAGTCGATGTTCAGGGAGAAGCACTCTCTTGCGTCATTATTGACAAACTGCCGTTTGCTTCTCCTTCAGACCCGATTGTCGAAGCGCGGATTCACGATTTCCAAAAAAAGAATATTAATGCATTTCAGGAATACCAGATACCTTCAGCAATTATTCTCCTAAAGCAGGGACTGGGGAGACTTATTCGAAGCGCGGAAGACCGGGGTCTTTTTTCAATTTTGGACCCCCGGATCCGGACAAAATCGTATGGCAAACGATTCCTCGCGTCGCTCCCTTCCTGCCGGGTCACAAACAAGCGATCGGAGATCCAAGATTTCTTTAAATCTCACTAGTCCGGGAAGGAGAAAGCAAGAATGATTGAAGAAGACAATTTCACGATTATTATTGAACGAGGAGGTAGAGAAGGTAACCGAAATAGGCGAGAGAACCTGCAACGAGCTGAAAACTCTTCCACTCATTTTTGAATAGGAGAATCATGAAATAGAAAAGAGAGGTGACCAGTGTCAGAATAATATTCACTGTCCCGCTCTGGTCAAACCGCCAAGGAGTTCCGAAAAGCCCGATTGAAACCGGAAAAGTGCTTTGAAAAACCATGGCACCCGTGACATTGGAAAATGCCAGGTGGTCTTTCTTTTTCGAGATCCAAATCAAACTGTTCAACTTTTCGGGAAGTTCTGTCGCTATCGGGGTGACCAGAAGAGAAAGAATCATCGGTGACAGATGGAATATGAGGGCAATGGCTTTTATCCCGTCGATAAAAGAGTAAGCACCGGCTATGATCAGACCGAGCCCGGTGACGGTTTGAAATCCGACAATGAGGATGCCAGGATGTTTTGCCTTTCTTCGAAAATAGAGGGGTTCCAGGTCGAGGTGGTCCGCTGAGGGGCGTTGAAAAACAATCTTTAAATAATAGAGATAGAGGCCGATCAAAAATAGCGCGATGACTATATGAGTCAGTCTGTTTTCAATCAGGGAGGCGGCAATTGCAAAAGTAAAGGAAATCAGAAAATATTTTAAGTCGACTCCGATCTCCTGAAAATTGAGATGGATCTGCCTGGACCTTTTTTTTCTTTTTGAAAAGAAGTAGACTCCAAATCCGACCAGAGGAAGGGTCAAAGTCGATAGCATAAAGGGAGCGCCCAGGATGGCGCCGATGCCGATTTCGCTTTCAGCAGAACCCGATCCGAGGAGAATGGCTATCAGGGGAATGACCGTTTCCGGGAGAGCAGTGCCGACTCCGGCGAGAACGGATCCGGTCGCGGCGTCGGACAGTTTAAAATGCTTTCCGACCCATTCAATTCCATTTGTAAAGAGCGTGCTGCCGAACAGAATTAGCGCAAGCGAAAGAAACACGATAAGAAGTGACAGGATCAGCGGCTTTTCTCCACTTTAAAGGTTAATGACAATTCAGTTTCGATCTGATTTAAAATATCTCGTATCGGTTTTTTATGGGTCTGTGCGATCCTTTTACAGTCTTCATATTCTGGGCTGACTTTTGGCCTGCCTCCCCTAATAGTGCTTTTGATCCGGATTGAACCAAATGAAGATTGAAATCGTCCTTCCTTCCTGCTCAGCAGGCTCCGGGCGACTTTTTGAATCCGGAGACCGAGCGTTGTTGTTTCTCTAAACACCCGCTCAGAAAGAGATGAAAGTTCCTCTAAGGGTGATAGGAGGGTCAGAAGTATCGCTGGCCTCCCTTTCTTCATGATGATTGGGGTCAGAGACACATCGAGCGCCCCATCGTGAAGAAGGTTTTCTACGAGTAATTCATAGACCTGCGGGTTGAGATCGTCGATATGGGTTTCTATTTGATAAACCTCATCTTGCAGAAACGGTTTATCCTCCAAACCGATGATGAGTCTCAAAACATTGGGAGATTCGTCGATGATCGCCTCGCCTGCCCCCATACCGATGATTTCCGGTTTAAAAAGCGGGAGCGAGCCAAAGGAGACCGAAAGGGTGGAAATAATCGCCGCGCCTGTCGGTGTGGTCAATTCCCTCCGAATCCCGTTAGAATAAATCGGAATATTTTTCAAAAGGTGGAGGGTAACCGGTCCCGGAATCGGAAATTGACCATGATTCATCCGGATGAACCCTTCTCCCAGATTGAGTGCGGAAGCGCGGACTTCGTCAATTTCGAGATATTCAAGGCCGGCAACGGCCCCGACAATATCAACGATCGTATCGAATCCACCCAGTTCATCAAATGAGACCTCTTCCGGAGAGGAACCATGAGCCCTTCCTTCTGCTTCCGCAAGCCGATTGAATATGAGGCTGCTTTTTTGTTTTATGGAGGGAGAAAGTGCGCTTTTTGCAATTAATGTCAGAATTGAATTTATATTGTTCGGTTTCCGGGAAATCGGCGGGGAAAGGAGGACATCCACTTTGGTTGCGGCCAGGTGCCCTCTTTTTACTTTCCGGGAACGGAGATGAATTCCCTTTGGCAACAGCTTCCTCACGGTATGCTTCAAATGGGAAAGGGGAAGCCAAGCATCCACCATGGCTCCAAGGATCATATCTCCGCTGATTCCGGAAAAAGTGTCGAAATAGGCTATCTTCTTCATCCGGTCTTCATTTCAAGATATTTATCCGGTGGGCTAATACCGCTGCACCAAAGCCATTATCAATATTCATTACGCCGATCCCCGAAGAACAGGCGTTCAGCATGGTCAGCAGGGGAGCAATCCCATTAAATGCAGTTCCATATCCCTGGCTGGTGGGTACGGCAATCAGGGGTTTATCCGTCAATCCTCCGATCAGACTTGGCAGGACTCCGTCCATGCCTGCAATGACGACCAAAACCCTTGCCCTTTCAAGAAGATTTTGTTTATCGAGAAAGCGGTGGATTCCCGCGACGCCGGCGTCATAAATGGTTTCAACCCGGCTCCCCAGGATGATGGCCGTCTCCTTTGCCTCTTCAGCGACCGGGATATCCGATGTCCCTGCGGTGACGATCAGGATTTTTCCTTTTGGGGACACTTTCCGCGCTTTTTTGTTGATAAGAGTTATCGTTCTACCCAATTCATTGTATTGAGCTTGGGAAAAAGACTTTTCAATTTTCTCGAAAGTCTCCGGCTCGGCCCGGGTCGCCAGGACTCTCGGATGAACTTCTGCGGAATGTTTGAATAAAGTGAGGATTTGACGATCCGTCTTTCCTTTGCAAAAAATCACTTCCGGGAAACCGAGGCGGAGATGTCGATGATGGTCGAGCATTGCAAATCCCAGCTCCTCATGACTAAAATGTTTGAGGCGTTTTAAAGCTTCGGCAAGAGAGAGTCTTCGGGATTGTACGCCGGACAATATTTTTCTTAATTCATTGGGATTCATGAACCCGGATGATTTTTTAGTTCGAGTAACGGATAGATTATTCCCGTAATATGGGAATTAATTCTCTTTAAATTGGTCAGGACGTCCAGATGGATCGCGCTGGTTTCAATGGATTCTTTGTAGCCAGCATGGAGTCGCTGTATATGGGCCTGATAAAGCGCCCGCTCTTTTTGGTTAATCACCGTTTTTTCCTTTAGAACTTTTTGGGCTGAATCGAGATCCTGATGTTCAATAGCATGGATCATTTGATCATAATTTCCGGCAATCATTTGATGGAGTTCAATAATTTCGGACAACCCTTCCGGAGAAAATTGAAGCCCTTTCATGATTTTTTTTCTGGCCAGTTCAAGGAGATTTTTATCGATAATATCCCCGATATTTTCGAGATCATTAATCATTGAAAGGAGGGCTACTTCACGGATGGACTCTTCCCTCGAAAGATGTTTTTGGCTGAGTCGGGTAATGTAAAGTTTGATTTCCCTGTCGAGCGTATCGACCCAGTCATCTTTCTTTTCAATAATTTCTGCCAGCTCGAGGTTGTCCTCCCTAAAAACAAACAGCGTATTATGATACATATCCCGGACGAATTCCCCCATTCTCAGAGCCTCCTTCGTGGCTTGACCGAGAGCGACCGAAGGGGTTTGCAACAGCTCCAGATCAAGGTATTTCGTCCTGGGGAAAGTTTCCACCTCCGGTTTTTCAGGTAGCAGACGCGTAATCCACTCCGAGAGGGTGCTGGCAAACGGGAAAAAAAAGATCGCCACGGCGACATTAAAAAAAGTATGGGCATTGGCGATCCGCCTTCCAGTGTACGGGGAAGAGAGAATCATGAGCGATTCGAACGGATAGAGAAACGGAAGGAAAAGAACGACTCCAATCAGCTTGATCAGAAAATG